>NZ_JBFAHF010000015.1:0-169875 GCF_040654015.1 Nocardia sp. NPDC050799 | reverse complement strand
GCCGTTACGCTGTTCACGAGGTCTCCGGTTGGTTTCTGGTTGTGCTTGGTCGTTCAACCAACTACCGGAGACCTCGCCACATCACCAACTTCTCAACCCGGACAACGGGTTCCATCCCACACCATCGGGCTTATGAAACGCGGCCTAGATGGTTTCACGACAGTGCTGGGGCCACCAGTGGTGCTCGTCCTCGTCATACTGAAATCATGGAAACCTGGCTCGTCGCAGCACGTGCGGCGGAGGCCCGCTGCGACTGGGATGCAGCGATCTCCGCAGTCAGCGCTGTTGCCGAGTGCTACAGCGCCGACCATAACCGGCACAATGCGCATCTGTGGCACATGGATCTACTCGCGAAAGCGAGACGTCTCGACGAGCTGGCCACTCGGGGCGAGAGCGACGTCCACGCACGGCGCAGGCTGGATCGGTTCCTGTACGAGGACGGTCGCGACCGCGATCTCCGGCAGCGGGCCCTGCATGGGGACAAGACGGCGCTGTACTTCCTCGTGCGGCTGCTTCGTCAGCGAGGCGAGCAAGCCGCTGCGCAGCAGGTGGTGACCGAAATTGACGGGACCGATGAATACGCGCTGGACCTGGCGAGACAGCCCTGATCGAGCGCGACGTCACTTGACGTTATCGGCAACCTCGAAGTGTTGGCGGAGCGGCTTGAACAGGTCAGAATTCGGCTATGCGCTCTGTCCGTAATGATCCCGAGCTGCAGGGGTTGGTTCAGCGATTCGTTACGCCTGATCGGCGCTACCTTCGGCTGGGTGGCGGCCTTCTGCGGTTGAACGATGCCGAGCGCTCTGGATTCGCGAAAAAGCTGGCTCGGGCTGCCTTCGAGATCACACCTGTGGAGCTCAGCACCCTCTTCGAGGGCGGTTGGCGCGAGCGCAAGGTTGCCTCTTGGCTGGTTGCGGTGGCACACAGGACCGAGTTCCGCGATCGCATCGGACAGCTACTGCTGGCCAGCGAGGGGCCCCATGCGGGCGCGGCGTACTGCATCACCCTTGCGAAGTTCGGTGCCAGGCAGGATCGCGAACTGCTCTGTGACTACCTTGATCACTACTTGTCGCGCCCTGACCTCGACTACGACCAGGGCTTGGCGCTTGCGGCGCTTCTGCACCTCGATGATGTTCTCGGCTCTGGGTATTCGTCCCGGTTCCTTGCACCAAGCGGTCTCTGGTATCGATGGGTCGCAGGCCGGGCCGGGCGAGACACCGACCCGCAAGGATATCGGCGAATTCTGTACCAGCTCCGCGCATTCGCCGACGAGTGCACTCAGTTCTTCGCCCAGCTGTAGCGCGAGCTCTGACTCGGGCGGTGACCCTGTCCAGGCCTCGGCGGATCCCAGCTGTCAAAGAATTCCTGAAACTCGACCAGAACACCGTGCGACAGCTCGACGGCATCGAAGTCGAGAAGACCTTCACCGACAAGGCCTCCGGGAAAGACACCAGCCGGCCCAAACTCGACGAACTGCTCGCGTTCGTCCGAGAAGGCGACGAGGTGATCGTGCACTCCATGGACCGCCTCGCCCGAAACCTCGACGACCTCCGCCAGCTCGTCCGCAGCCTCACCAGCAAGGGCGTGAAGGTGGTGTTCGTCAAGGAATCGCTGACCTTCACCGGCGACGACTCCCCCATGGCCAACCTGCTGCTGTCGGTAATGGGCGCCTTCGCCGAATTCGAACGCGCCCTGATCCCGGAACGCCAACGCGAAGGCATCGCCGCCGCGAAAGCCCGCGGCGCCTACACCGGCCGCGCCCCGGCCCTGACCACCGAACAAGTCGAACAGGTGTGTGCCCGAGCCGAGGCCGGCGAATCGAAATCGGTGCTGGCCACCGAGTTCGGCGTCACCCGTCAGACCATCTACAACCACCTACGCGCCTCGGCAGCGCAGTGATGCCACTCCTTGAAAGCGGATGAAGTTGAATCCGACTCGTCGGCGCTGCTGATATCTGACGCGTACCGGCCGCAGAACGGTTATCTCGTGAACGGCGGGCCAGTCGGTACCACCACGGACGTCTGATCGGGTGGTGCTGCTGGTGGTTCAGGTGCCGATTGTCGATGTGCGGCCTCTGCTGGCCGCAGATACCAATCGCCATCGGTACCCTCTGTTCCCGCAGCCTGATAGAGCATATGGCCGTTCGTCACCCCAACATCACCGCACGAATTTCGTCACAGGTGTAGGCCCGGTTCGGCCGCGGTTGCGAGGCAATGGATCGGTGTGGACCAGCGAGAACTATTACGTCGATCTCAGCTCGCTGGTACGCCTCCCACGGCTTACGCGATCGGCATGTGAAGGTCGACACGCGCACGAGTCGACCTGGCCGTTATCCGGCGACGCGAACAAAGGAGCCGGCCTGGACCGAGCCCTTCTGTCCGGTCGCAAAGCGCGACCCACACCAAGGTGATCCGGCGACTACCCACACAAGGAACAGCCCCGGATCGCAGGGCAAAGTCTGCAGCGCAGACCTTGTTTTACGATAGCAAGTAGCGGTACTCCGGGGACCAGGATGCCTACCAGGTCCCGCTTCCCGATATGTATTGAGCCCGTTCCGACTCGGATTCCGGGTGGTTTCTGGCCTCCGTTGAACCGGCAGTGATCAGGCCATGGCTACCGGAGTCCATCTCGGTGCCGCAGCTGTTGTACATGGTGAGGGCGGCATCGCAACCTCTGGTCGGTCGAGACCTGGAGGCATGGACGCGAGGACAGCCGATGCTGAACAGACAGTCGCCTGAGCCTGCGCGGATCCGGGTGATGCCGACGCCCCTCTCGTGAAGTGGCTGCGCCGGTACCGCAACTCTTTCGACTCGGTCGGATCGGGCGCCGGCCCGCAGTCTTCACCGGAACCGTCTGGATACCTCGTCGATAGCCGCACGCACCGCCTTTTCCAGCGGCGTCCCGGCCGCGGCGGCCGCCCGGAGTGACGACATACCCGCTCCCGCGAAGGCGCCGACCAGGATGGCGGCCTTCATCTCGTCGAGTTCGTCAGGGAACACGGTTTGAAGCCTCGCGGCCATATCGTTCTGAATATCGAAGAGCCTGCTCAGCGAGGTGGCGTACAGCGCAGGCACGGTAACGATCAGTCGGGCGCGATCCTGTTCGAGATTGTCCGGATCGCTTCGGCGTTCGGCGGCAAGCATCGCCTCGAATGCCCGGGCCACCGCATCCGCGGGGCTGTCGCGGGGGTCGCGGCGGCGCAGGGCTTCCAGGCCCGCCTCGGCAATATCGGATCGGTCACCGAAGATCAGGTCTTCTTTCGTGCCGAAGTAGTTGAAAAAGGTTCCCTGCGAGACTTCGGCCACCCGGGCGATCTCGCTGATGGTCGTGGCCTCGTAGCCCTTCTCCTCGAACAGCCGGTACGCGGTCAGCAGGAGGCTGCGCCGCGTGCGCTCCTTCTTGAGTTCTCGCAATCCCGGCCCGGTCCGTTCCATGCGGCAACACTACACCAACCATAAATTTATAGTTGATATATTTTTAAAGTCACTACATACTTTGGTCATGTGTGGAATCACGGGATGGGTGTCCTACCAGCAGGACTTGACGACGGCGCGGCCCATCGTGGAGGAAATGACAGCCACGATGGCCGACCGCGGGCCGGACGGCGGCGGAGTGTGGATCAGCGGTCATGCGGCGCTCGGGCACCGCCGACTGGCAATCATCGATATCGAAGGCGGCGCACAGCCGATGACAGTCGAAACACCGGACGGCCCGGTGGCGCTGGTGTATTCGGGCGAGGCCTACAACTTCGCCGAACTTCGAGAACAACTGCAGGCTCGGGGGCACCGTTTCCGCAGCCGGTCGGATACCGAAGTCGTGCTTCGCGGCTATCTCGAATGGGGTGAGGCCGTCGCGGAACGGCTGACCGGAATGTGGGCCTTCGCGATCTGGGATGCCCGCGTGCAGCGTCTCTCGCTGTTCCGCGACCCCCTCGGCATCAAACCGCTCTACCTGATGCCGACAGTGGACGGCGTGCTGTTCGGTTCGGAACCGAAAGCCATCCTGGCGAATCCCCGGGCGCGTGCCGCGGTCGGCATGGACGGCCTACGCGAGCTGTTCACCATGATCACCGACCCGGCCACCGCGATCTGGGACGGGATGCGGCAGGTCGAGCCGGGCACCGTCCTCACCGTGAACCGCGACGGCCTGCGGGAGCGCCGCTACTGGCAGTTGCGCACCGCCGAACACAGTGACGACCTGGCCACCACCATCTCAACAGTGCGCGAACTCCTGCGCGACAGCGTCCGCCGTCAACTGGTCGCCGATGTACCGCTGGGAGTGCTGCTGTCCGGCGGACTGGACTCCTCGGCGATCACCGTGCTGGCCGCCGAAGAACTACGCCACAGCGGGGAACAAGCCCGCACCTTCACCGTGGAACTGGCCGGGCAGCGTGAGAAATTCGTCGCCGACGAATGGCGCGCAACCCTCGACTCGCCGTTCGCCGACCAGGTCGCGGCCCATATCGGCGCACGGCACACTGCCATCATGCTCGACCCCGCCGAACTCACGGCTCCGCAGACCCGCGAGGCCGTGGTCCGCGCGCGCGACTTCCCGCTGGGGTTCGGCGATTCAGACGCCTCGCTGTATCTGCTGTCGCGGGCCGTGCGCGCCCACTCGACGGTGGCGCTCTCCGGCGAATCCGCCGACGAGATCTTCGGCGGCTACCGCTGGTTCCACCATCCGGTCCTCCGCGACAGCGAAACCTTTCCGTGGATGGCGGCCATGCCACATACCCTCACCCGGCGCGCCGGGCTGCTGCGCCCCGACCTCACGCGGGCCCTCGAACTCGACGACTACGTGCGCGATCGATACCGCGAGGCCGTCGCGCGAGTTGAGCCGCTGCCCGGTGCGAGTCCGCTCGACAACCGGCTGCGGCAACTCTCCCATCTGCACATCACCCGGTTCCTCCGGGCGATGCTCGACCGCAAGGACCGGATGAGCATGGCCGTAGGGCTGGAAGTGCGTGTGCCGTTTTGCGACCACCGGCTCATCGACTACCTGTACAACGTCCCCTGGTCGCTGCAATCCCACGACGGCCGGGAGAAGAGCCTGTTGCGCGCAGCCACCACCGACCTGCTACCGCGTTCGGTGGTCGAGCGGGTCAAATCGCACTACCCGATCGCTCAGGACGCCGCCTACGCCGAAGCGCTGCAACGCCGAGCCGCCGATCTGCTCGCCGACGATCATGCGGTGCTCGAACTCGTCGACGCCGCGGCGGCGCGCAAGGTCGTGGCCCGCGCACCCGGCGACCTCGATCTACCGGACCGCGCGGCTCTGGAGCAATTCCTCGACCTGGCCGTATGGCTCGACCTCTATCGACCGGCACTCCACACCATTTGAGCCGGTGAAACCCAGGGTCGAGACCTGCCGCGCGGCGTGAACCTCGCCGCGGTCGTCCTCGGCTACCTCAGCCGACGACACCGCGTCACGGGCGATGCTCCTCGACCCCTGTTACGGGCAGGCACTCGGCGAGCAGGTCGACGACGTCGCGCCAGGCTCGCTGCGCGTGCCGTGGGTGGTAGCCGACGCCGGGGACCGTGGGGTGGTCGACCGTCGGGTGGTGGAAGGCGTGCAAGGCGCCGCCGTAGACCACAAGGCGCCAGTCGACTCCCGCGGCCTGCATCTCGGCGGTGAATGCGTCCCGTTGCGCGGGCGGCATGATTGGGTCTTCCGACCCCACCCCCGCCCACACCGGGCAGCGAATGCGCGCCGCCTCGCCCGGTCGGCCGGTGGTAGTTGCGTTGATTGTCCCGATCGCGCGCAGGTCGACTCCGTCGCGCCCGAGTTCCAGCGCGATTGCGCCCCCGGTGCCGTATCCGACGGCGGCGATCCGGTCGGGGTCGGTCCGCGGTTCGGCGCGCAACACGTCGAGCGCCGCGTGGCCGATGCCCCGCATCCGGTCGGGGTCGGCGAGTAGCGGCATGCAACGGGCCAGCATCTCCTCGGGGTCGCCCAAATAGCGCCCGCCGTGGATGTCGAAGGCCAACGCTACGTATCCCAGCTCGGCGAGGGAATCGGCCCGGCGGCGTTCGACGTCGCTGAGTCCCGTGCCCTCTGGTCCGACCAGGACCGCGGGCCGGCGGTCGACACCGGCCGGGAGCGCGAGGTGCCCGATCATCGTCAGGTCGTCGGCCGGGTACTCAACCGTGCGCGTTGTAACCGTCGTCATGAGACTGGACCGTAGTGGTCATCGAGCCCGGCCGGGCCGGTGTTCGCTGCTGGGAGAACAGCGCGGGCCTGCCTCTGAAATGTGGTGATGAATTACAAGATCTGCCAAAAACCCGCTGCGCCACTATCTGCGGTAACTCCTTAGCGTGACTTTTCTCGTAGATGTTCCCGGACTCCCGTGTTCGCCGGATGTTTGTTTGCCCTCGACATAGATGTTTGTCAATATCGATTCATGTCTAAGCCGCAGTTGCCGGTGATACCGGTCGAGGCCTGCAACCCCGCCCCGCGCGTGCGTGAACCGCTGGCGCCGGAGGCCGCGGTGGAATTGGCGACGGTGTTCAAGGCTCTGTCGGATCCGGTGCGGCTGCGGTTGTTGAGTTCGATCGCGTCGCGGTCCGGGATGGAAGCGTGTGTGTGTGATCTGTCCGAGGGCATCGACCTCACTCAGCCGACCATCTCCCACCATTTGAAGGTGCTGCGCTCGGCCGGGCTGTTGACCAGCGAACGCCGTGCTTCGTGGGTGTACTACCGGGTGGTCCGGCAGGCGCTGCAGCGGGTGTCGGATGCGCTGCTGCTGGAAAGCGGCGAGACCGTGGCGGTGACTGCGTGAGCGCCACCGATACCACCGCTGCCGGCGCCCCGGAGCAGGGTGTGGTGGGCAAGCTGTCGACACTGGACCGGTTCCTGCCAGTCTGGATCGGTGTGGCTATGGCCGCCGGGCTCCTGCTGGGCCGGCTGATCCCCGGCCTGGGGGACGCGCTGGCGGCGGTGGAGATCGACGGGATTTCACTGCCGATCGCGATCGGGCTGCTGATCATGATGTATCCGGTGCTGGCCAAGGTCCGCTACGACCGTTTCGGCACCGTCACCGGCGACCGCCGACTCCTCGTCGGGTCACTGGTGTTGAACTGGGTGCTCGGCCCGGCACTGATGTTCGCCCTGGCCTGGCTGCTGCTTCCCAACCTGCCCGAGTACCGGACCGGGTTGATCATCGTGGGGTTGGCGCGCTGTATCGCGATGGTGATCATCTGGAACGATCTGGCCTGCGGGGATCGGGAAGCCGCGGCGGTGCTGGTGGCGTTGAACTCGATCTTCCAGGTGATCATGTTCGCGGTTCTGGGCTGGTTCTATCTCTCGGTCCTGCCCGGCTGGCTGGGGTTGGCGCAGACCACGATCGATACTTCGCCGTGGCAGATCGCGAAATCGGTGCTGATCTTCCTCGGGATCCCGCTGCTCGCCGGGTATCTGACCCGCCGGTTCGGGGAACGGGCGAAGGGCCGCGACTGGTACGAGACCACGTTGATTCCGCGGATCGGGCCGTGGGCGCTCTACGGGTTGCTGTTCACCATCGTGGTCCTGTTCGCTCTGCAAGGTGACCGCATCACCTCCCAACCTCTCGACGTGGTGCGAATCGCGGTGCCGCTGCTGGCGTATTTCGCGATCATGTGGGGCGGCGGCTACCTGCTGGGTGCGGTGATGGGCCTGGGGTACGAGCGCACCACGACGCTGGCGTTCACGGCGGCGGGCAACAACTTCGAGCTCGCCATCGCGGTCGCGATCGCCACCTACGGTGCTACGTCGGGTCAGGCATTGGCTGGTGTGGTGGGTCCGTTGATCGAGGTCCCGGTGCTGGTGGCGCTGGTGTATGTGTCGCTGGCCCTGCGTAACCGGTTCCATGCGCCGGCCACGGCCGAGGTCGGGTCCCGGTGAGCACCGCGCCGACCGTGCTGTTCGTGTGCGTGCGCAACAGCGGCAAATCGCAGATGGCGGCCGGTCTGATGCATCAGGCCGCTGCCGGCCGGGTCGTCGCGCTGTCGGCGGGCACCGACCCGGGTACGAAGCTCAATGCGTTGTCGGTGGCCGCCCTCGCCGAGGTCGGGGTCGATATCGGCGGCGAGCACCCGAAAGCGGTGGATCCGCTGCTGTTGCACACCGTGGACCTGGTGGTCGTCCTCGGCCGTGAAGCCGACCTCGACGCCCCGGCCGGTGTGCAGCTGCGGCGGTGGGAGACCGATGAACCGTCGCAGCGCGGGATCGAAGGGATGGAGCGGATGCGGTTGGTCCGCGACGATATCGCCGCCCGCGTGCAGGCTCTCGCGGCCGAACTGAGCTCACCTGTCCAATCCTGAACCCTTCCTTCTCGAGTATCGGACAACGGATATGACCGAATCACCCATCCCGGCGACCGCGTTGCGCGCGGATCTGTCCATCGACCAGCATGTGGCGTAGAAAACGGCGGCGACGCGGTTGCAGCGGGAGTTCGACGGCACCTTCGGTGTGGAGACCATCGAACGGTTCCTGCATTCCTCCTACGAACAGTTCGCCGGTCGCGCTACCATCGTCAACTTCCTCCCGTTGTTGGCCGAACGGTTCGCCCGCCAACGCTTGCACGCGCTGGCCAAGGTCGAAGGACTCACCCACACCGGCACCCCGACGGTGCTGTTCCTGTGCACCCACAACGCCGGCCGCTCCCAAATGGCGCTGGGCCTGTTCACCCACCTCGCCGGCAACCACGCCATCGCCTGGTCCGGAGGCAGCGAACCCGGAGACCAGATCAACCCCGCCGCGATCGAGGCCATGGCCGAGATCGGGATCGACATCACCGGCGAGTACCCCAAGCCGTGGACCGAGGAGATCCTCAAAGCCGCCGACGTCATCATCACCATGGGCTGCGGTGACACCTGCCCGGTGTTCCCCGGGATCAGGTACCGCGACTGGGACCTGGAAGACCCCGCCGGCAAAGGCGTGGACGCGGTCCGCCCGATTCGCGACGAAATCCGCGCCCGGGTGGAGGCGCTCATCGCCGAGCTTCTGCCCGCCCACGCCTGAACCTCATCGGTTCAGTCGGTCCAGGAGACGCCGGTGACCGGTAATCACTTCGCCAGCGGTATCGCGCGGAGGTGCTCGGTAGCGCGGTGGTGATGCCGGCACCGGTGATCGGCTGGTGGACCGCGTATTCAGTTCTGCCCGAGCCCGGTGCGGGCCGCGCGCTGCTCACCGCGGTCGTGACGATCACGGTCTTGGCGATCGGCACAGCCGCGTTCCGGAGCCGAAGAGCACGGTGGAATCCACTGCTGCTGGCCGCCGATGCGTTGCTCGAACGCCGCCGCGCTCTCACCGGCGGCCAGCGCGCCGGCCACCTCCTCACGCAGCTCGCCGCAGCGATGGTCGTGGTCGGCGGGGTGGCCGCGGTGAGCGCTCTGGCCGGGATCACCGCGCCGGCGGTACCCGCCCCTAACGGCGTGCACGCCGTGCTCGAGATGACCGCCGCCGCCGCGGTCATCTTCTTTCTCGCGCGTCGATCACCGCGGTGATGTCGGCGACCTCGTGCGCGATATCCGGGCCCGAGCGCGGAGCCCCGGAGGTGCCGTGACCGTGGCAGTTCACGGCGACCACCGTGTAGTGCTCGGCGAGGTGGCCGGCCAGCCCCAGCATGCTCACCGCACTGCCCAGACCACCGTGCACCGCCGAAAGCACCGGCCCGGCACCCCGAACCAGGAAGGTGATCGGGGTGCCGTCAGCCGACACCACGCCCCCGCCGCGGACCAGCCCCTGCGCGACCGTGTCCACCGAGGCGGTGGTCATCGCGCGTGCTCCCGCTGCTGTGCCGTCGCTGGCCGTAGCCGCCGCACCAGGTAGGCCGCGTCCCGGCCGACCCCGCGTAGCGAGTTCGACGACGGGGTGCGCTGCCACTCCAACCCCAGGAACCCCAGCCCAGGATGCGTGGTCGACAGGCCCTGGCGCTGCCGCGGAATCCCGGCCTCGGTCAGCGCACCAGTCCCGGCGAGATAAGGCAGGTGCGGGCGGTACCCGGTCGCGAACACGACCGCATCCACGCCGGTGCGAGTACCGTCCGGCCACACCACACCCTCCGGTGTGAACGCAGTGAACATCTCCCGCCGCTGCGGTCGCCCGCCGGCCAGGGCGGCGCGGTAGCGGCCCTCGTCGAGCACCGGCTGCGTCGGCGCCTCCGTCACCAACCGGCCCAGCGGGGCGGCATCGAATCCAGTGATGGTGAACCAGAAATGCACATCTCGGCCCAACGGCCGCTGCGGCACGAACTTCACCGGCGCCCGGCTCGCCAGCACCACCTCGCCATGCTGGGCGAGCTCGGCGGCGATCTGCACCGCGGAGTTCCCCGCCCCCACCACGACCACCCGCCGACCAGCGAACTCCGCCGGGTTGCGGTACCGGCTGGCATGCAAAATCCGGCCCCCGAACTCCTCCTGACCAGGCACAGCGGGCAGGAACGGGGAACCGAACGACCCGGTCGCCGCGACCACCCGCGGCGTGGTGAACACCGCCCCGGATCCGGTCGTGACCGTGAATCCGTTACTGCCGGTGGAGGTGGCGGTCTCGACGGGGGTGTCGGTGTGGATATCGGCGTCCAGGCCCGCGGCGTAGGAGCGCAGGTAGTCGACCACCTCATCGCGGTGGGGATACCGGTCCGGATCTCCGGGAAACGGCCGTGCGGGCAGGCTGCTGTAGTGGGCCGGGGAGAACAGGGTCAGGCTGTCGTAATACCGCGGCCAGGACCCGGTCGCCTCTTCCGCGGCTTCCAAGACCGCGGTGTTCAACCCCTGCCCGGTGAGGTGGTGGGCGGCAGCGAGGCCGGATTGGCCGCCGCCGATGACCACCGCGTCATAGTCGTATTCGCTTGTCACAACATCTCTTTCTTCGACCCAGAAATTCCGGTGAGAGGCGCGATCACCGCGGCGAGGGCGGCAACGGCGCCGAGGACGAGGTAGGCGTTCGCGTAGCTGCCTGTCCATGCCGAGAGCACCGTGCCCGCCCAGGGGGCCAGCGCGGACACGATCACCACCGGGGCGGACAGCAGACCGTTCAACCGGCCGTAGTGGGTGGCGCCCCACCGGTCGGTGATCGTGGTGGCCTGGATCAGCGTGAAGATCCCGCGCACCAGCCCGGCGCCGATCGCCACAGCGATCAACACGATCACCGCCGACACCAGCCCGAGCAGGGCGGTCGAGGCGGCGAGGGCGGCCAGGACCAGCACGGTGCGGGCGGTGACGCCGGTGTAGCGGGCCAGCGGTAGGTACCCGATCCGGCCCAGCACCTGGCCGGCGCCGCCGAGCCCGAGCGCGGTTGCGGCCAACCCGGGGCTGAAGCCCTGTTCCTGGAGCAGGGCGACGAGGTTGAAGATGCCGGCGAAGCTGGCGAACGCCGCTAGGCACATGGTCACCACCAGCGCAGCGAAGCGCGGGCTGCGCGCGATACCGGAGTGATCGGCGTGCGCGGCGACGGCGGGCGCCGGTGGGTCCGGCCATGTGTCCTGTAACCCGAACCAGTGCACCGGCACCGTCCCCACCGCCAGCACGACCGCGAGGACGAGATAGGTAGCGCGCCAGTCGGTGTGCGCATCGAGTGCGGCGGTGAGCGGCGCGAACACTGTGGACGCCAGGCCACCGGCGAGGGTGAGGATTATCAGCGCGGTCACACTCTGCGGCCCCCACCAGCGGGTCAACGCCGCGAACGCCGGCGGATACAACACCGCCCCCATCGCCACCCCCGCCACCAGCCAGCCGAGATAGAACACGCCCAGGTTCGGTGCGGCCGCGATCGCCACCAAGGCGACGACCCCGAGGATCGAACCGGCGGTCATCACTTTCCGCGGGCCGGTCCGGTCGATGATCGCGCCGACCGGGATGCCGGTGAGCGCGGTCGCGAGCTGGCCTAGTGAGAACGCCGCGGTGATCACCGGCGCCGACCACCCCGTCTCGGCGGTGATCGACACCGACAACACCGGAAACGCGTAATACAGAATCCCCCAACCAGTTATCTGGGTAAGGCACAGCACCGCCAACACCCGGCGGCGCCCCGCCCGCGGCAACCCACCCAGTACCGCGGGCGCGGTCTCCACATCGGCCACTCCGAGATCCGGGCTCTACCGGGCGGCAGCGGCCGGCGCGCAGCACGCCACCTTCGACTCCGACTCGGCCTCGGGTGCTGCGGCCTCGTCACTATCGGCGGTGCCGCAGCACGCCTGCACCGCCTCCTCGTCGCCCTTCCCGGCGAACCGCGGTTCGGTGCCGAAATGCTCGGTATCGGCCAGCACGGTGTAGACCTCCCACCGCTCTTTGTTCGGGCCGGTCACCCAGACTTTGTCCTGGGTGGCGAAGCAACAGGTCGTCGCGATCTGCTCCTCGGTGAACAGACCGGCGTCCGACAAGCGTGCGATCTCGGCGTGCACCTTCTGCGAGGACTCCACCTCCACCCCGAGGTGGTTCACGCTGCCGCCCTGGCCGGGGTTTTCGATGAGGACCAGCTTCAGCGGCGGCTCGGCGACCGCGAAGTTCGCGTAGCCGGGCTTGCGCTTGGCGGGCCGGACTCCGAACAGGGTCGAGTAGAACTCGACGGCCTGCTCCAGATCGTCGACATTGAGTGCGAGCTGAACACGTGACATCATGACCACCACCTGTGTGACATATATCGAAGTATTGACGGCGCCCAGTGTGCCACCTTTTCGACATATGTCAACGTCATCGGTAGGATGGATTTCATGCCCAAAGCGCTGCCCGTGATCGACATGACCACCCCGCTCTGCTGCCCACCCGTGGCCGCCGGGCCGGTCGACGACGAAGCAGCCCTGCACGTCGCACTGCGGCTGAAAGCGCTAGCGGATCCGGTCCGGGTCAAACTCATGTCCCTGCTGCTGGCCAACCCGGAAACCGGCTGCAACGGCGGCGAACTCGCCGACGCGGTCGAGCTCTCCGAATCCACGGTCAGTCACCACCTCGGCCAGCTCCGCAAAGCCGGCCTGGTCAACTCCGAACGCCACGGCATGAACGTCATCCACCGCGTCCACCGCGACGCCCTCGCCGCGCTCTGCGTCGTCCTCGACCCCAACTGCTGCCGATAGCCACACACACCTGCTGCAACTCGATCGCCCCGCGGCGCGACAGCACCCGATCTCCATAAAAGGCATCTTTATGGACATAAGCGGAGGGCGCAGTGGTCGCGCTCGGGCGAAGCAGGTTTCGTGACGCCGACGGCCCGTCCGGGCAGTTGGCGGGCACGGCGCTGGCGCATGCGGAAGTGAACGCGCTCGCCCAGCTCGCGCCAGGCGATCACACCGCGCTGGCGCTGTGGAGTTCGCTGGAACCATGTCCTCTCTGCGCGGCCGCGGCGATGATCAGCAGATGTGGCCGGGTCCGGTTTCTGGCTGCGGATCCCATGTGGGCCGGCGCCGAGCAGCTTCCGACTCTGAACGAGGCGGTCGCGCAGCGCTGGCCGGATTTCGAGGGACCCCATCCGGGGTGGCCGGCGCATTGGCAGACGGTTCTGTCGGTGGCGTTCCAGACCGCGACAGGCCGCGGGACCAGCGAGGCGGTCATGGCCCGCGCCGGGATCGCGCCGCGTGCGGCAGCTATCGGGCAGAGGATCGGGCAGGATCCAGCTCGCCGGGCCGAGTTCTCGGCGCTGCCCTTATCCGACGCGATCGGTCTGATCTTCGACGAGCTCTGACCCCTCGAGGTTCCGAGATCGGGTCGCCGGTGGTGTGGTCGGTGACTCGCATCAGTGGATGGCGGTGTTCTGGTATGGCCGGATGGCGCCTGAGGTTTCGCAGCTAACCTGTGGAAATGACGGATCAAGAGGGGAAGCTTCTGCTCTTCCTCGATGTCGATGGACCACTGATCCCGTTCGGTCGGGTACCCGTAAGCGCTTCAGGCCCGTCGTTCGCCCCCGAACGGCACGACGAGGGAAACCCGCTCGCGGCACGAATCGATCCCGCACTGGGGCCGCTGCTCACAGCGCTGCCCTGTGAGCTGTTATGGGCAACGACTTGGACTGATGAGGCCAACCGGTCCATCAGCCCGGTCCTGGGTTTGCCGAGGTTGGCCGTGCTGGATTGGCCGGACGCGAAGGACGATCACATCGACCAATGGTTCGGGCTGCACTGGAAGACCCGTGCCTTGGTCGAGCGGGCTGCGGGCCGACCGTTCATCTGGATCGACGACGAGATCGGCAACAGAGATAGGGAATGGGTGTCGGAACATCATCCCGGTCGAGCTCTTCTGTACCGCGTCGACCCACGAGTAGGGCTACGGCCGACCGATCTCGACGCTGTCACCGAATGGCTCGTGTCCACTGCAACACGGTGAGGGCAGTCGATGCGATCGGATACTCCGCTGCTCGGGGACCGGTTGCGAGGTGTTCACCAATGGAAATTTTTTGGACGAGATCGCCGGGGAAAACGTCGCTGAACAGCGATGATACCGAAGGTGAGTGTCCAAGAATGCATTGGTTTTCGATCAGTAAATGTCCTGCCCCTGGAGAAGACCGTGGCCGCCGCGTACGCGGCATACAACCGGGCGGGAGAACCGGGCGCGCGGGCGTTCGCGGCGCAGGCGGTGGTCGCGGCGGAGGGTTTCGCCCGGCCCAGCAACGCACCCGCCGCAACGGCCGTTCTGGACCGGGATTTCATCCGCCGGGTCGAGCGGAACTGGGATTCCGGTCGCGCGTTGCGCGCCGCGATCTCACCCGGCGAATGGAATACCGTGGGGCGCGATACCCGATGGTCGATCGGCAGCCGACTGTCGGCGGAACATCTCGCGGTGGCGCAGGTCTACTACGACGATCCGACGGAGGTCAAC
Organism: Nocardia sp. NPDC050799; assembly: GCF_040654015.1. NCBI lineage: Bacteria > Bacillati > Actinomycetota > Actinomycetes > Mycobacteriales > Nocardiaceae > Nocardia > Nocardia sp. NPDC050799. The sequence goes on along the minus strand of NZ_JBFAHF010000015.1, from coordinate 155,095 downwards.
CGCGCTCGGCTGCTGCGTTCGGCCATGCGGGTCGCCAACCTGGATCACATCGTTCCCGCGGAAGGGCTCGATCCGTGGCATTCCTGGCCACACCCCTTGGTCGCAGGCGGTCCCGATCTCGGGAAACTTCGACAGGAAGGCCCGCCCGGCCCCTCACGCCGTGCCGGGCGGACCTCCGCGCCCCGATCAGGAGGCGATGACGCCGCTGATCTCGTTGGGGGTCTCCGCAAGGGTCACCGACGCGGTCACCGTGCCGGAGGCCAGATCGATCCGGTGGATCTGCTTGGTCGCCGTATCGCTGACATAGGCGATACCGTCCCGGACGAACAGCGCCGGACGCGGCTGCTGCCAGTCGATGGGTTCCTGCCACGGGTCGAGGACATCGATCGTCCGGACGACCTTGCCCGTCTCCGGGTCGATCACCCGCAGCCCGCCATCGGTGCCGAGGACCAGCGCCTCGCCCGCGGGCCCGCGGGCCAGCGACCGGAAGGTGTAGCTGGTGCCGATATCGACCAGGCGGATGGTGCCGGCTTCGGTATCGATCAGCGAGATCTGTTCGGGACGTTCCAGTTCCGCGTGCTCGTCCTTCTTGTAGTCACCGAGCACGATCGGCGACTCGTCACTACCGGCCTGGTTGCCGATTCGCCCGTAGGAGTCCGGGCTGGTGATCTTGGTGAGTGTGCCGTCGCGGTAGACCAAAACCCCGTTCTGGCAGCCGACGACCAGCGTATCGCCGGCCGCGGTGGCCTCGCCGTGCACTCCCGGGCACTGCTCGCTGCGGGTGGTCTCCTTGCGATCGGCGTCCAGGATCGCCAGCCCGACCCGCTCCTCCGCGGTACCGAGCGTGACGGCCAGTTCGCCGCTCTCCAGTTCCACCGCCACCCCGTGATGCGCCTGCGCGGCACGGTATTCGCTGGTCTGCGGTGCCCCCTCGGCGAGGTCGGCCGGGTCGAACGAGGTCACGGTGCCGGTGCCGTCGGTGAACAGGACCGTTCGACCGGCGTGCCGCACGACGTGCCCCGGTTTCGGCCCGGGGAACTCGATATCGGTGAACTGCCCGCCGACGGCGTCGAACACCCGGAAGCCCGCGGAAGTCGACACGATGATGTGCCGGTCGTCGCCGGCCGGATTGACCCGGTTGAATCCCGCGAGTTCGACTCCGCCGCCGCGCACCAGAGTGTTGCCGTCCAGGAGATGGATACCACCGTCATAGGTCACGGCCAGCGGATCGGCGATCGCCGTCTCCTCGGTGGTGGCGGTACCGCAGCCGCTCGCGGCGACGACCGCGGTGAGCAGGCCGGTCAGGGCCGCGGCCCGGATCGGGCCGGTCCGAATGTGCATAACGCTCCCTCATTCTTTTCTGCTGGCTGCGGCAGCGGGATATCGCAGCGTTCCCGGTTACGCGGAAGCCAGACCCTCGACCATCGCGGTCGTGTTGGCGCGCATCATTTCCAGGTAGGTGGCCGCGCCGGCACCGGGCGCGGTCAGTGATTCCGAGTGCAGACCGACGATGCGCACCTGCACACCCGCTTGTTCGGCGAGGGCGCGGGCCAGCCGGTCCGGCCGCGCGGAATCCACGAAGATCGCCGGTACGCCGGTGGTGCGCACGGCCGCGGCAAGCTCCGCGAGATCGGCGGCGCTCGGCGAGGCGAGGGTGGTCCCGCCGGGGATGACGGCGCCCACCACCTCGAAGTCGAACCGGGCGGCGAGATAACCGAACACGTGGTGATTGGTGACCAGTTTGCGGCGCTCGGGCGCGATACCGGCGAACCGGTCCGACATCCACTGCTGCAACCGGTCGAGTTCGGTGAGGTAGCGGTCCGCGTTGGCGCGTACGGTCTCTGCGTCGATCCCGGGGACCGTATCGATCACCCGGTCGCGGATCACCTCGACCGCGCGGTGCACCCGCTGCGGGTCGGTCCAGAAATGCGGGTCGGGTTGCCCCGCGGCGTCCCCGCCGCGATAGGGGAGGGGATCGATCTCGGCGCCCACCGGCAGGGTCGCGACTCCGGCGTCCGCGGCCGTCGCCACATGACGGGCCAATCCTTCTTCCAGGCCCAGGCCGTTCTCGACGATGAGGTCGGCGTCGTCGAGGACGGCGGCCTCCTGCGCCGAGAGTGCGAAGGAGTGCGGGTCGGAATCGGGCGGCATCAGGACGGTGATCGCTGCCGCGTCACCGACCACCCTCCGGGTGATGTCGCCGAGAATATCGGTGGTGACGACGATTCCGCCGCCACCGGAGTCGGTGACGCCGCATCCGGTGACGGGCAGTATCGCGACGAGCAGTGCTACACAGATTCGGAGTGCGGTGTTCATCGTCCGGTCTCCACCATCAGGTCGGGGGTGATGTCGAGATCGAAGGTGCGGGCGATCCGCAGTCCGTCGGCGTAGTCGATCTCGTGGATTCGCCGGCCGGCCGGATCGTTGACGTAGGCGCGTTCCGCGTCGACCAGCAGGACCGGTGGTGTCGCGGGGTCCACGGGCCCCGATGGGAGCGCGCGATGCCCGGTCTCGGCCCCGGTCTCCGGGTCGTAGGAGTGCAGGACCCCACCGGCGTCCAGGGTCAGCACATCGGTGCCCGCACCCGCCGTGGTCGCCGCGACGATGGGTCCGGGGCCGATCGGCCGCCAGGCGCGGTGGGCGATATCGAGGACCAGGGCCCGCGAATCCCGCACGGCCACCAGCACATCGCTGCCCCGGCGGTGGAAGAACTGCGCCGCACTGCCGGTCGTTCCCGGCGGGTACGGCAGCTTCTCCGCGGTGAACCGGTCGTCGCGTTCGGTGACCACCAGCGCACCGTCGGCGCAGGAGAACACGGCGCCGCGACGGGTCACCGTCTGCCCGCCCGGCTGTTCGCAGCGCGTTGTCAGGGTCTGGGCGGTCCCGTCCTCCCGGTCGCGCACCTGGATGCGCCCGGCGTCCGGGACGAGGAGGTGACCGCCGTAGGGGAGGGCGGACCCGGCGAGTCCCGGACCGGGCGCGAGAGTGCCTTCGTCGAGTGCCGCACGGTCCACCAGGACGGTCGAACCGTCCTGCCGCACCGCCGCGGCGACGACGGTATCGCTGTGCGCGGACCGGACCGATCCCGGCAGTGCGCCGGTCCGGCGCGGTTGGGCGCGGTAGTAGTGCACGTGATCGCCGTGATCGACCACCCAGCTGCCGCTGTCGAGGATGGTGGTCTCACCGGCCGTTGCCAGGTATGCGTAGCGGCCGTCGTCGGCGAGATGGGTGATGCCCGGCACGGGGTCCTGGCCGAGGACTTCCTCGGTCACCAGGTCGAGGATGCGCACCGCGCCCGTGGACCGGTCGGCGAGCACCAGTCGCGGCTGGGCGCTCGCGCTCTCCTCGGCGCCCGCGATATAGCCGTGCGGCACCGATTCGGCAGGCACCTCGCCGGTTTCGCCACCGCACGCGGCGGCCGGAACGAGCAGCAGTGCCGCGGAAACAACTCCGGCTGTCCGGCCGGCCTGGTTCTTGGTAGTGCTCATCCAGCGGGATGCGCGCCCGGCGCCCGGCCCGCCGGAGGACCTGTCGCGCAGCGCGGCGCGCAGCCGGGCGCCGGTCGCTACCGCGAAGAAGATACCCACCGCCGTCGCGGCGATGGTCGCGCCCGCCGCGGTACCCGCGTGCCAGGAGATGACCAGGCCCGCGACGGTGGCCAGGGCGCCGAAACCGGCTGCCAGCAGCATGATCCGCGGGATGCGGTGGGTGCAATAGGTGGCGGCCGCGGGTGGTGCGACCAGGAGTCCGAAGACCAGCAGGGTCCCCACGACGTGGAACGACGCGGCGATCGCCAGCGTCAGCAGGGCGAGTAGTGCGATCTGCGCCCGGCGGGGATGCAATCCGAGGGTGTGCGCGGTGCGCGGGTCGAAGGCGAGGGCGAGGAAGGCCCGGTGCCCGAGAATCGTGATCACCAGGGCGGCGCCCAGTGCCGTCAGCAGGAAGAGCAGATCACGGGGTCGGGTCGCGAGCACATCGCCGAAGAGGAATCCGGTCAGGTCCACCGCGAAGGATCGGGATCGCGATATCAGGATCACCCCGATCGCGAGCATGCCGACGAACAGCAGTCCGATGCCGGTATCGGTGGACAGCCGCCGGTTCCGGCTCAGGATCGAGACGCCGGCCGCCATGGCGGAGGCGCTCACCACCGCGCCCAGCAGGAGATTACCGCCGAGCAGGGCCGCGACGGCGACTCCCGGCAGCATGCCGTGTGCCATGGCCTCACCGAGAAAAGCCATGCCGCGCACCACAACCCAGGTTCCGGCCAGCGCGCACAGGCAGGAGACCAGCAGCCCGCCCCACAGAGCTCGTTGTACGAAGGTGACTTCGAACGGGGCGATCAGCCAATCCATGGACAAAGACATTAAACTGATAACGATTGTCATTACAAGCAGGTTGGCGGGAGTCACAGAATGCGCACGGCGGAAATCGAGATCACCGGCTTGTCCGCGGGCTACCCGGGAAACCGGGTATTGCACGAGGTCACCGCGGTAATGCCGGGCGGGCGGGTCACCGCGCTGCTGGGCCCCAACGGCTCCGGAAAATCCACCCTGCTCGGCGTGCTCGGCGGTATCGTCGCGCCGACCGCCGGCACGGTCACCGGGATCGGTGGATCCCGTCCGGCGCTGGTGATCCAGCAGCAGGCGGTCCCGGCCACGCTGCCCATCACGGTCGGCGAAACGGTCGCCATGGGGCGCTGGGCGCACCGGGGCCTGTGGCGCCGGATCACCCGGGCCGACCGGGCGATCGTGGCGGACTGCCTGGCCAGGATGGATATCACCGATCTGGCCGGGCGTCGTCTGGATACCCTGTCCGGCGGGCAGCGGCAGCGTGTACTGCTCGCCCGCGCGCTGGCGCAGCAGTCCGAACTGCTGCTGCTGGACGAACCCGGTACCGGGTTGGACACCGCCGCGCGCGCGGCCATCGGCGCGGCGATCCGGGAGGCCGCCGACGCCGGGGTCACGGTGGTGCACGCCACGCACGATCCGGCCGCGGCCCGGGACGCCGATCACTGCGTACTGCTGCGGGACGGACGCGTGGTGGAAGAAGGGGAACCCGTGGCAGTCCTGGCCGCAGCCGCCTGATCCCTGGTGCGACGATGAGAACATCCTCTACTGTTTGTCTCACCGCTCGCCCGTAGCGACGACAAGGAGGTCGGACCGTGGTCGCTCGTCAGCCGTTCGCGCCGCCGCCGGCCCCGTCCCGCCGAGCCGCAACCGACCGAGGGGAGCCGTAGTGCAGAACCGCCCGACGGCAGCCGAGCTGCTGGAATCACTCGCCGAATTGCTGGAGGACACGCTGCTGCCCGCCCTCCCGCCCGACCTGCAGCACCGCGCGCGGGTCGGCGCGAATCTGGCCCGCATCCTCGGCCGCGAGGCCGAACTCGGGCCCGCGGCGGCGGCCCGGGAACAGGAACTGCTCGCGGCGGTCCCGGTCGGCGACGACGACGCGCTGTGGCAGGCGCTCACCGAAGTGGTCCGCGCCGACCTCGCCATAGCCAAACCCGGCTACGACAGCTGGGAGGGCGAATGAGCGCCGATCCGGTCGGGGGCCTGACCGACTACCTGACCGGCGCGCTCGGCGGTCCGGTCACGATCACCGATTTCCGGTTCCTCTCCGCCGGAGCACGCCGCCGCAATATCGCCTTCACCGCCACCGTCGCGCAGACGCCGCGGCGGCTGGTGGCGACCATCGTGCCGCCCGCCGTCGAACTGATGCCGGTCGACGGCGAGGCCGGGGTCCGCGAACTGGCCCGCGCGCACGGCGTACCGGTACCGGCGGTGGTGGCGGTCTGCACCGATACGCGCTACGTCGGCGAACCGTTCGTCGTCTCCGCGCATATCGACGGAGAAACGGTGCCGCGCAGAGTGTTACGCACGCTCGCCGCGTCCGGCAACGCGGCGCGGACCGCCCGCCAGTGGGGCGCGGCCATGGCCCGGTTGCACAGTATCGACCCGGCCGCCGCGCCGGAGTCGGTACCGGCCGCCGGCGCCGACCCGGCTGCCGAACACCTGGCCGAGGTCGAGGCCGCCGCCCGCGCGCTGCTCGCCGACCGTCCCGTCTTCTCCCTGGCCCTGCGCTGGCTCGAGAAGCGATTGCCCGGACCGCCGCCCGCACCCGCGCTCGTCCACACCGATATGCGCAACGGCAACCTGATCATCGACGCCGACGGATTGCGCGCGGTACTGGACTGGGAGGGAACCCAGCGGTTCGGCGACCCCATGCGGGACGTCGCCTGGCCCGCGCTGCGGATGTGGCGTTTCCGGGAGGACGAGTGGGAGTTCGGCGGTTTCGCCGACCGCGACACCTTCGTGGGTGCCTACGAGGAGGCGGGCGGAACCTTCGATCTCGACCGGTACCGCTGGTGGAAGGTCATGGGCACGCTGTACTGGGGGGTGGGGCTGGCCCAGCAGGCGGCCGCCCACCTCGACGGCACCGTCCGCGACATCGTCATGGCCGCCAGCGGGCGCCGCGTATCGGAGATCGAATGGGACCTGCTCATGCAGATCCGTCCCCGCGTGAAAGCATAGGAGAGACCGTGGATTTCGAGTTGCCCGCCGACCTGTCGGCCTATCTCACCGAACTCGACGAGTTCATCGAACGCGAGATCCGGCCGCTCGAACAGGCCGACGACAACATCCGGTTCTTCGATCATCGCCGCGAGGACGCCCGCACCGATTGGGAGCGTGACGGACTGCCCACCGAGGACTGGGAGGCGTTGCTGGCCGAATCCCGCCGCCGCGCCGACGCCGCCGGCCATTACCGCTACGCCTTCCCGAAGGAGTTCGGTGGCCGCGACGGCACCAATCTCGGGATGGCCGTCATCCGGGAACATCTGGCCCGCCGCGGTCTCGGCCTGCACTGCGATCTGCAGAACGAGCACGCGATCGTCGCGAACAATGTCGGCCTGCTGCTGATGCTGGAGTACGGCACCGCAGAGCAGAAGGCGCAGTGGGTGGACGGTCTGGCCGCCGGCACCCGGTTCTTCGCCTTCGGTATCACCGAACCCGAACACGGCTCCGACGCCACCCATATGGAGACGACCGCCGTCCGCGACGGCGACGACTGGGTCATCAACGGCACCAAGACCTGGAACACCGGCGTGCACCTCGCCGACGCCGACCTCATCTTCGCGCGCACCTCCGGCGCCGCGGGCGACGGCCGGGGCATCACGGCGTTCCTGGTGCCCACCGATACCGCGGGATTCCGGGTCGAAGAGTACCTGTGGACCTTCAATATGCCCACCGACCACGCCCGCGTCTCGCTCACCGACGTGCGCGTCCCGGATTCGGCGATCTTCGGGCGGGAGGGCCGCGGGCTGGCCGTGGTCCAGCATTTCTTCAACGAGAACCGTATCCGGCAGGCCGCGTCCAGCCTCGGTGCCGCCCAGTACTGCGTGGATCGCGCGGTGGCCTACGCCAATGAGCGCAAACCGTTCGGCACACCGCTGTCGTCGAATCAGGCCATCCAGTTCCAGTTGGTGGAACTGCACACCCAGTGCGAGATGCTGCGGGCGCTGGTGCACAAGACCGCATGGTCCATGGACACCTACGGGACGTTCGCGGTGTCGGAGCAGGTATCGATGTGCAACTACTGGGCGAACCGGCTGTGCTGTGAGGCCGCCGACCGCGCCATGCAGGTGCACGGCGGACTCGGGTATTCGCGCTACACCCCGTTCGAGCACATCTACCGTCATCATCGCCGGTACCGCATCACCGAGGGCGCGGAGGAGATCCAGATGCGGCGGGTGGCGGGCTACCTGTTCGGGTTCATGGACCGTGCCGTGGTGAAGGGCGTCGAATCCGGGCAGTCCGAAAAGAGATGACGGGCGGGTACCGCATCGCGGACGCGGTGGGGCGGCGCTGTAGCGTCGTCCCCGGCCCGCGTGGGAGCCGGATCACGCAACCTTCAGTTCCCCGACCTCGGCCACATACAACTTCCGATTCGCTCGCACACTGAAACCGTTGCGGGTGAGCCGGATCGTTCGACGGCGGTCCTTCCGAGACCGCAACCGTGGTTTGCCGAGGCCCGGGCCCTTCCGTTTCCCGGACAGGGAGTCGAACCAGTTCAGTACGCGGTACGGGCGTCCTGGCAGGCATGCACCAACACCACCGACGACAACCCGGCCGGCCACGACCGCTGCGCGGTCCGTTCGGCCTCGGTGACCACCCGCCGCTGAACCTCGGTATCCGACAGCTTCACCCCGGCCGCATGCACATGTTCGCGGGCGCGGATCCCGGCCCTGAAGGACCGGGCTTGCACGCTACGTTTCACGGTCACCAGAAGACCGACCGGCTGCTCGACCTCGCCCGGACCCGCCGCTATCCGGTCGTCCTGTTCGGTGTCGACCGGCGGCCGGTCTTTCTGCGGCGGGCGGCAGCGGCCGTCGACTCGTGCCCATGGCGCGGCGCGTCGGTCGCCCCGAGTCCGGCTACCCCGGTGCGGTGTCGACGGCGCCGGTGCGTTCCGGGGCGGAGAGCAACTCGGTGAGCCGCGCGCTCATGGCGCGGCCCGCGGCCAGCAGCGGTTCGGTGGACCGCAGGGTGCGGCTCAGGACGAAAGCCCCTTCGAGTGCGGTGACGATACCGAGGATCAACTCGCGTGCGGTATCCGGCGGCAGTCCGCGCTCGGCGAAATACGCGGTGCCGCCGGTGATCCAGTCACCGATGATCTCGGCGAGGACCTCCCGTAGCGCGGGCTCGGCGTCGGCGATCTCCCCGGCGACCGTCCCCACCGGGCACATATTGATCCACCCGGTCTGCTCGATCTGCTCGGCCGCCGCGGCGAAGGCCGCCGGGAGGGCGTCGCGCAGATCCGGGTAGGGGGTGAGCAACAGTGGGATCAGTTCGCCGTAAGCGGCCCCGGCCGCCCGCAGCGCGGCGGCGGCGAGTTCGGGCTTACCACCGGGGAAATGGTGGTAGAGCGATCCCATCGGTACACCCGCCGACACGGTGATCTGTTTGACGCCGGTGCCGCTGTAGCCGCGGGTGCGCAGCAGTTCGGCGGTCGCGGTGATCAACCGGTCACGAGTGCTGGTTGACATCTTCTCCGTCACCGTTCCAGACTAGAGCAATCACTCTAGAGCGATCGCTCGAAAGGGGTCAGCGGATGCCGACGGTACAGATTCCCGCAGGTCGGGTGCACTACGTGGAGCAGGGGGAGGGGCCGCCGGTGGTGCTCCTGCACGGCCTGCTGATGAACCACACCGTATGGGACCCGGTACTGGACCTGCTCCCGCCCGGTTTCCGGTACATCCGGCCCGACCTACCGCTGGGCGCGCATCCGATCCCGCTCGAACCGGGGACCGACCTGAGCCTGCGCGGGCTGAACCGGCTGGTCGCCGAATTCCTCGCGGCACTGGGCCTCGACGATGTGGTCCTGGTGCACAGCGACTGGGGCGGGGCCCTGTTCCTCACCGCCTACGGGCTGGACGACCGGGTCGGCCGGCTGATCGTGCTGCCCTGCGAAGCGTTCGACAACTTCCCGCCCGGCCTGCCGGGCAAGACGGCGACGGTCGCGACTCGTCTGCCCGGTGGTGTCGTGCTCGCCCTGCGGCAGCTGCGGATCCGCCGGCTGCGCAGCCTGCCGCTGCTCTTCGGCTGGATGGCTCGTGAACCGCTGCCGGACGAACTCGTGCGCGGCTGGACCGAGCCGGGCCTGCGGGACCGTCGCATCCGCCGAGACCTGCTCGCCTATACGCGGTCCGGTTTCCACGCCCGCGAACTGATCGCGAACACCGAGGCACTGCGCCGGTTCACCGGCGACGCCCTGATCCTCTGGTCGTCGGCCGGCAAGGTCATGCCCCGCGAGCACGGCCGCCGCCTCGCGGAACTCATCCCCCGCGCCCGGCTGGTGGAGATATCCGACGCCTATGTGCTGTCCATGCTGGACCGGCCCGCGGCCGTCGCGGCGGCAATGGCCGACTTCCTCACCGCCGACCGGGCGGGCAGCGAGCGGTGACCGGTGCCGGCCGGCACCGCTCAGACCACGATCCGCGGCGCCGAACAGTTCCATCGCCGCCGCGGCCTGTTTCGCGCCGACCAGGAAGACCACCGCGTCGAAACCCCGCGCGGCACGTCCGGCGAGCTCGGTGGCGGTTCGGCCGGGTTCGGATTGGTGCCGACCGGACCGGCGCGCTGTGACGCCGGTCCGGTCGGTATCGGTTCAGACCCGTTCGGGCCGCCAGGTGGCGATGGCCCAGATGATCACGATATCGATGGCGATGATCAGGATCGACCACAGCGGATACCAGGGGATCCACAGGAAGTTGACGATGATGGACAGGGCGGCCAGGCCGATTGCGACGATCCGCGCCCACAGTGCCCCGGTCATCAGCGCCAGGCCGGCCAGGATCAACAGGATGCCGAAGACGATATGGATCCAGCCCCAGCTGGTCAGGTCCAGTTCGTAGACATAGTTGGGTCCGGCGACGAATACGTCGTCGTTGGCGGCCGCCGAGATGCCTTGGAACAGGGTGATGAACCCGGCGACGAGCAGCAGCGCCGCCGCCGCGATGGAGGTGCCGGTCGCGACAGCCTGTTTGGTGGAATTATCGGCGGTCGATGCCGCATGTGCCCCGGTGGTGCCGGGCCTTCCGGACGTCGGTGCTGCGGGGTCGGTGGTCATAACAACTCCCTTCGGATGGGAGGGGCCATACCGGACCTCGAGAACTGATCGCCGGTGACGCCCTCATACGCCACACTTCGATTCCTTTGTCCTGATCGAAAAGTATGCCACCGGCCAGGGCGTTCGAACCGCTTCGACGACGAAACGGAACCGAGTCGCGACTTTCGGGAAAAAATATCCGGCGGGTTGTCGATCCGCCGGACACCCCGTTCGACCTATGGGTGAAAGGGTCCAGGAGGGACCCCGAGACAAGGAGACCGAACCGTGAAATACATGCTGATCATGCGCGCCACCGACGAAGCCTTCGCCGCGATGGGCGATATCGACTTCACCGACATGCTGGAGACGATCGGCAAGTTCAACGACGAACTGATCCGGGCCGGGGTGCTGCTCGCCGCGGAGGGCCTCGAAGACGCTGCCGAGGGGGTCGTCGTCGACTATTCGTCGGCGGATCCGGTGGTGACCGACGGGCCGTACGGGGAGACCAAGGAACTGTTCAACGGGTACTACATCCTGAACGTCGCGTCCAAGGAAGAGGCCGTGGAATGGGCCAAACGGATGCCGATGACGGGCGCGGGTTTCAAGACCGAGATCCGCCGGGTCCCCACCATCGACGAATTCCCCCAGGACAATATCTGGATCCAGAAGGAGCGGGCCTGGCGTGAAGCCACCGGCCAGCTCTGATCGGCGGCCGTGACAGTGCACGAGGGCCGGGCCGCGGTGGCCGCGGTGTGGCGGATCGAATCGGCGCGGATCGTCGGTGCGCTCGCCCGCTACACCGGGGATTTCGGCCTCGCCGAAGATCTCGCCCAGGAAGCCCTGGCCGAGGCCCTGGTGAACTGGCCGCGTGATGGGGTGCCCCGCAATCCCGCGGGCTGGCTTCTCACCGTCGGCCGCCGGCGCGCGGTCGACGGATTCCGGCGGCGCGCCGCCCTCGACGATCGGTACGCCGCTCTCGCCCGGGACCTGGGTGAGGGCGGCGTCGCCGCGGGCAGCGATCCGGCGGACCCGGCGCGGGGCGAGCAGATCCTGTGGGATCCGGATCGCATCGACGACGATGTGCTCGCCCTGATGTTCGTCGCCTGCCATCCGGTGCTCTCCCCGGAGGCGCGGCTGGCGCTCACCCTCCGCGTGATCGGTGGTCTGACCAGCGACGAGATCGCCCGCGCCTTCCTGGTCCCGACGGCCACGGTCCAGGCGCGGATCACCCGGGCCAAGAAAACCCTGGCCGCGGCGCGGGTGCCGTTCGAGATCCCGCCGGCCGCGGACCGCTCGGCCCGCCTGGTCTCGGTGCTGCGGGTGATCTACGTGATCTTCACGGAAGGGTCGTCGGCCAGTTCCGGTACCGATCTCATCCGGTTCGACCTGGCCGCCGAGGCCCAGCGGCTGGCCCGCGTGCTGAGCCGGTTGGTCCCGGACGAGCCGGAGGCGCACAGTCTGCTGGCGCTCCTGGAGCTGACCGCGGCCCGTTTCCCGGCGCGCACCGGACCCGGTGGGGAGCCGGTCCTGCTGGAGGACCAGGATCGCCGGCGCTGGGACCGGTCGGCGATCCGCCGCGGGCGGGCCGCCCTGGCCCGCGCCGAACGGGCCCGGCGCGGGCTGGGCTTCTACGGGTTGCAGGCCGCGATCGCCGAGTGCCACGCGGTCGCGCTGTCGGTCGGGGACACCGATTGGGATCGGATCGTCCTGCTCTACGAAGCACTGGGCCGCCTGGCGCCTTCGCCGGTTGTCGAGGTGAACCGCGCGGTGGCGGTCGCCATGGCGCGTGGGCCGGCGGCTGCCCTCCCGATCGTGGACGAGCTGGAGGCGGCGGGCGAACTCGCGAATACCCACCTGCTGCCCAGCGTGCGCGGTGAACTGCTCATCCGGCTGGGCCGGAACACCGAGGCACGCGCGGAACTGGAGCGGGCGGTGGCGCGCTGCGCCAATGCGGGCGAACGTCTCGTGCTCGAACGCAAGATCGAGTCGCTGGACTCCGGTATGCCAGGGTAGCCGTCCTATCGGGAGCCGGGAGCCGGGAGCCGGGAGCCGACGGTGAGTAGTTTCCCGGTTCCGCTGCCCCGCACTGCGCGACGATGATGGACCCGTACCGGCGCGCGGGACGCGGCGGCAGCGAGTGGCGGGGTGGATATGGAGAAGAGAGCCGGGCGGCCCAGGGGTCTCGGTAAACGGGCGTGGGTGACCACGAAACTGGTCCGGCGGGTCCTGCGGGCACTGGCGTGGTCGAAGTTTGTCCACGTCACCGTGATCGGGCGGGAATTGGTACCCCGCACCGGTCCGGTGATCGTGGCGAGTAACCACATCTCCATGCTGGACGCGGTGTTCCTGTGGGGCGCGCTGCGCCGGCGGGCGGTGGCCATCGCCATGGCCGAACTGTGGTCGTGGCCGGTCGTCGGTTGGCTGGTGCGGAGACTCGGGCAGATCCCGGTGGTGCGCCGCGACAGCGTGTCCGGACAGTCCGCGCTGGCCCAGGGCGAGCAGATCCTGCGCCACGGGGGAGTCCTCCTCATCTACCCGGAGGGTCGGCTGGTGGGGCCGGGCGAGATGGAACCGTACAAGCCGGGAGTGGCGAAACTGGCTCTGGCGACCGGAGTTCCGGTCGTGCCGGTGGGCACCGTCGGTACGAATGAGGTCATGCCGATGCGGCGACTGCGCGGCGACCGTCCGGCCTTCGACCGGCACCGCCGGGTGACCGTCCGTTTCGGAAACCCGCTCGACCCCGCGGGATTCACGGACCCGGAGCAGTTCCTCGAACAGCTGCGGCAGCGGATCGAGGAGTTGCGCGCTACACCGGAGTCGGCGTAGCCCTTGGTTGCCGCGTTGCCGCGTTGCCGCGTTGCCGCGTTGCCGCGAGAGGCGAGGGCAGAACGGTGGCGGTGCCCGGTCGGGCGGACGGTCCGGGATGCGACAGGGCCCGACCGGCCGGGGCACCGGCCCGCGTCAGGCGCGGGCCGCGGGCGACCGGTCGCGGACCTTCTCCGCCAGCTGGGCGGGCATCGGGTCGTGCCGCAGATATTCGCGGGTGAACTGGGCGACACCGTGGGTGAGCGAGCGCAGTTCGGTGGCGTAGCGGACGAGTTCGGATTCCGGTACCTTGGCGCGGATCAGTGTGCGTCCGGGATCGGCCGGCTCGGTGCCCAGTATCCGGGCGCGGCGCACCGACAGATCGGTCAGGGCCGCGCCCAAGTGCTCGTCGGGAACCCGGACCTCCACCAGCGCGATGGGTTCGAGCAGCGCCATCCGGCTGCCCGCCGCCGCGTCGCGCAGGGCCAGGGCTCCGGCGGTCTGGAAGGCGGCGTCGGACGAGTCGACCGAATGCGCTTTACCGTCGAGCAGGGTGACCCGCACATCGACCAGCGGATTATCGCTGCTCACCCCGCGTTCGGCCTGGGCACGCACGCCCTTCTCCACCGAGGTGATGAACTGCCGCGGCACCGCGCCGCCGATCACCTTGTCCACGAACTCGATTCCGGATCCCTCGGTGAGCGGTTCCACCCGGATCTCACAGACCGCGTACTGGCCGTGCCCGCCGGACTGTTTCACATGCCGCCCACGCCCGCCTGCTTTCTCCGCGAATGTTTCGCGCAGCGGGACGCGGGTCTCCTCCACATCGACCTCGACGCCGAATCGGCTGCGCAACCGTTCCAGTGCGACATCGCGTTGTGCTTCCCCCAGCGACCACAGCACCAGCTGATGCGTTCGTTCGTTGTTCTCCACCCGCAGGGCGGGATCTTCGGCGACCAGCCGCGCCAGCCCCTGCGGGAGCTTGTCCTCGTCCGTCTTACCGTGCGCGCGGATGGCCGTGGGCAGGAGTGGTTCCGGCATCGGCCAGGGATCGATGAGCAGCGGGTCGCCGGTAGCGGAGAGAGTGTCGCCGGTCCGGGCGTGGCCGAGTTTGGTCACGTAGGCGATATCACCGGCCACCGCCTCGCTCATCGGCCGCTGTTCCCGGCCGAACGGGGCAGTGAGCCCGCCGATCCGTTCGTCGTCGCCGTGCTCGGCGCCCGCGCCGTGCCCGCAGATGTGGACGGTGTCGTCGGCGCGCAGCGTGCCGGAGAAAACGCGGACCAGCGAGACCCGGCCGACGTACGGGTCCGACGAGGTCCGGACCACCTCGGCGGCCAGATCGGCCGCGGGATCACAGCGCAGGGTGATCGCTGTGGACCCGTCGGCGAGCCGCCGGGCCGGTACCGCGTGCTCGGCCGGGCCGGGAAATCCCGCGGTGATCAGGTCGAGCAGTTCGAGGGTGCCCAGGCCGTGCCGCCGGTCGGCGGCGGCCGGCGCCGCGAACAGAACCGGATGGAAGCTACCCCGTGCCACCGCGCGCTCCAGGTCCGTGACCAGGGTGGCGAGCTCGATCGGCTCCCCGCCCACATAGCGGTCCATGAGGGTCTCGTCCTCGCTCTCGGCGATGATGCCCTCGATGAGCCGCTCCCGGGCCTGGTCGGCAAGGGACCGATCGGCGGGCGCCGGATCGATCCAGGTCCGCTCGCCACCCGAGTAGTCGGCCACCCGCTGTTCGAGAAGTTCCATCAGGCCGGTGGCCGGGCGGTGCCCGTCCGCGCCCGCCGGTCCGTACACGGGCAGATGGAGTGCCAGCACGTTCTCCGCCGACGCGCCGCCGAGCAGCGCCTGGCAGGTGCGGCGCAGCTCCTCGAAGTCCGCGCGCGCGGTGTCCAGATGGGTCAGCACGATCGCCCGCGGCATGCCGACGCTCGCGCATTCCTCCCACAGGGCCCGGGTCGCCCCGCCGACGCCTTCTACGCCGTCGGCCGCCGACACCACGAACAGTGCGGCGTCGGCCGCCCGCAGTCCGGCGCGCAGTTCGCCGACGAAATCCGCGTAGCCCGGCGTGTCGAGGAGGTTGATCTTCACTCCGTGCCACCGGACCGGCACCACAGACAACTGCACGGACCGGTGTTTTCGCTGCTCGATCTCGTCGTAGTCCGACAGCGAGGTCCCGTCCTCGACCCGGCCCGCCCGGTTCACCGCGCCGGTGGCCAGCGCCAGCGCCTCCACCAGAGTGGTCTTACCCGATCCGCTACTTCCGACGAGTACCACGTTCCGGATGTTCTCCGGGCTCGTCACCCCGTTCGCTCTGACACCCATGACTCACCGTCCTCGGCAATCGGCATGCGGTCATCTATGAGCTTCCCACCGGTGCTGCCCGCGGTCCACGGTCTCTTCCGCCGGACCCTCCCGCGTTGCCCGCCGAGGGGTGGACGGCAAGGGCTGCGGGAGCGGGCCCTAGGAGCCGCGGAATGGGATTTTGAGCAGCATAAATAGCTATGTAACATCAATTTGTACGAATGTGATCCACCTCCTAGTGGTGCGCCGGCCGTCCCCCGACCCGAGGAGTTCACATTGCTCGAACCGCCCGGCGAGCATCGGCGCCGCTCCGGAAAATCCCCGGCCCCCGCGTACCGGCAGGACCCAGATGCCGGCCCCTCACCCGCCGGCCGCCGGTCCCGGCGCGGGCGGGCCCGCTGGCCGTGGGCCGCCGCGGGGCTCGTCCTGATGGTCCTCTGTCTGGTCGGAGGGTGTGTCGCGGTGGTGGCGGGGATCGCGAACGAGGGCGGCGAGGACGCCGACCGCGAGGTCGCGGTGAGCTACGAGGTCGAGGGCACGGCCGGCGAGGTCTCGATCACCTACCTCGATCACGACCTCGGCATGGCCCGGGAAACGGCGGCCGGACTGCCGTGGCGGCGGGATGTGCTCATCGAAAGTTTCGGCACGATGGTCTCGCTGATCGCGGTCAACGACGGCGACGGCGGGGAAGTGACCTGCCGGATCCTGATCGGCGGCCGGCTCGTCTCCGAACAGACCTCCACCGGTCCGTACGCGTCGGCGGGGTGTTCGGGGGCCGCGGGCGGGGAGTAGACCGCGGGTCTCCGGTGCCGCACGGCCGGTCATCGCGTTCGGACCGTCAGGACCCGATCTCGGAAGCCTGCGTGACAGTGCTTCTGTCGACGGACGGCGGATCGGCTACAGACCGACCGGGGTCCGCGGCGGTTCGACAGGTCAGCAGCGCGGCTGGAACGGGTAGCAGACCGGCGTCGCCGGCGGTGCGGGGCGCGGCGGCGGTTGCGGGACCCCCGCCGCGGGCTGCGGCGGGGCGGCGGGCACCTCCGCGACGGAGCTGGTCTGTTGCTGATTCCCGGTCTCCCGGGGTGCGGGAGCGTCGCCCCCGCCGCGGGCCCCCAGCCACAACCCGCCACCGAGAACGGCGATCACCGCGAATGCCGCCGCGGTCTGCCAGTGCGCCCGGCGCCGATCGGTGGATTCCGGCTCCGGGAGCGGTTCGGTCGCCGGCCGGGGCTGCGGTTGCGGCTCGAGTGGCGGCAGTGGTGGGGCAGGTGATTCCGGCGGGCGCGCGGGGTCGGCCGGGGCCGCTGCGGACGGGCTGTCTGCCTCGACCGCGGGCGGCGGAACCGCTTCGCGGGCCGGCGCGGACAGCGGCGGTGCGACGGCGCGGGGAGAGGCCGGTACCGGATCCGGTGCGGAAGGCGGCAGCGGTTCGATCGCGGGAAGGGCCGAATCCAGCGGGAAACCCTCCTCGGCCAGTTCGGCGATGGTGGTGCGGTCGCCGTATTCGAGCGCTTCGATCACCGCGTAGGCCTGTTCCGCGGTCCAGACGACGGCGCTGCGGTGATGGGCGCGATGGAACCAGGCGCGCAGCGGATTCTGGGTATTGCACAGCAGCACATCGCAACCCGGCGGCGGTGCCGACTTCTTCTCCAGCCGCATGGTCGATCCGCGCGGCGGGAGCACCACCACGAGACCGGTGACGAACGCGCTCCCGCCCACCTGCCCGGCGGCGGCCTTCAGTTTGAACACCCCGTCGCGAACCTGGTCGTAGGGGGTGGTGTCGTTGTCCCGCACGCTGACCGGGTCGCCCGCGGAGCCCGGAACCCGCCAGCGGCTGTTGGTGGTGCACTGCAGGACGCTGCCGGTGACCTCGGGGTCGATACCTTTGACCTCTCCGACCACGGTCGTGTACGGGGTGATGATGACCAGGTCCACCTCCTGTCCGGAGATGAAGCAGTTCGTGATCGCGACTCCGGGAACCCGGTAGTCCCCCTCCCATTTCCGGAGCCAGCCGACAACCCGTCTCTCCGCGCCCGATCTGAGCTTGTCGGTAATGACGAGCATCCCGAATCCCCCTCCCTGTCGCCGGTGATGTGGACACGATATCGGTAGTCGCACCGCCGGCCGCGAAACCCTTTGCCACAGAGAGTCTTCATCCCCGGCGCGCCCGTACGGCCGGGCCTCCTACCTGCATCATCGGCGCAGGCTATTGCGGAGGCGGCCCGACGTACGGTAATCGACTTCTGGGAGCGCCGACGGGTAGTGGCACCGATTCGGCCGTCCGTCGTCGCGGCGTTCGCCGCGCTGCACCCCAGCCGACACAAGGCCGCACGGAGGACCGTCCGGGCCGGAACCGTCGACGAGCCGGGAGTCCGTGATCTGATCGGGGAGGCCCATATGCTCGAGGTCGTCGGCACCGAACTCCAGCGGCGGCTCGGCGCCGGTATGGCGTCCGGCCGTATCTCCGACCAGTCGGCCGCGATCGGCCGGTTGTTCCGCGGTATCGCCGAATCACGCCGAGCCACCATCGAATACGAGATCGCCACCGCGGGCGGTGCGATCTGGACCGACGAGTTCGGCGATATCGGCGATGTGTTCCTGATGCGGCAGGTGAGCTGTATCGGCGGCGGCACCACCGAGATGGCCCGCAATGTGATCAGCGAACGCGTACTCGGGATGCCTCGCGAGGCGCGGTCGGACCACGATGTCCCGTTCCGGGGCATCCCGCGTGGCGGCCGGCGCACCCGTTCGTGACGGGCCGCCGGCCGGCTTCGTCGCCCGGACCGGAATGACCGAAGGTGTGATCTGCGGGTGGTAGGCGGGCACCTTAGGCTCGACCCATGGGACTCGATGTGTACGCGGTCCGGCCCAGCCAGGACCGGGTGATCGACAACGCGGCCTTCCGCCGGTTACAGGAGATGCCCCCGGCGGAACGCGGCGAGTTCGGCTGGCTTCGCCCGGCGGAACTCGAACCCTTCCGCGAGCTGCCGCGCGAGTTCGCGACCGGTGGACTGTTCTGGCCTTCCGACGGTGACCCGACCGGTTTCCGGGGGCAGGTGTACGACGAGTGGGTGTCCGACGAATTCGGACTCGGCCTGTACGAGCTGTTCGACCCCGAGGAGGTGCGGGGCCTGCTGAAACGGCTCGACGAATGGCTCGTCCGGGCGGAGAGCGGCGTGGTGCCGGTGCCGCTGTTCGGCCACGACGGCGATGACGGGTACGCGCTGACCCGGGTACGGTCGCTGGCCGCGTTCCTGCGGGCGGCCGCGGCGCAGGACCTCTGGCTCTTCCCCGACTACTGATCGGCCACGGCGACCGGTGCGCCGCCGATCTCCGGTAGTAGCGCCAGGCGGCTGGCCGTGCGCTGGATATCGGGCGGCAGGTGATCACCGGTCAGGCATTCGGTGAGTGGCGCGGCGGCGACGAGATGCAGGCGGCGGTCCCGGTCGCACAGCACGTCCACCAGGTTGGCGAAACGGTGCGCGGCGTCGCGGCCGGCGGTGGCCAGCGGGGGCAGACCCGACAGCGTCCAGTCCCGGAACCGGTCGGCCAGGCCGAGGTAGTCGATGGTCGAGTACGGACCGTCGCAGAGATCGGTGAAATCGAACCAGACCGCGTCGCCGCGCACCGCCCGGGCGGTCACCGCGCGCGCACCGATCCGGACGCGCTGCCGTTCGGCCGGGGCCGGCGGCACCAGGCCGGCTCGCGCCAGCTGGGCGTCGGCACCGGGCCAGAGGTAGCCGCCGCGTGCGAACTCGGCGGCGGATGTTCCCGGCCGGCGAGCCCGCCGGTAGTCGCGGGGACCCGCGACCTCGACGATATCCAGTGCACTGTGCAGGGTCGCGGCCAGCGGTTCGATCAGATGATGGAACAGCGGGTTCGGCAGCAGACCGGTGGGCGGATAGTTCGAAGTGGCGACCAGGGTGATCCGCTGGGCGAGCAGCGATCGCACGACTCGGGCCATGATGGTGGCGTCGCCGGGATCATGGACATGGAATTCGTCGAAACAAACCAGCCGGGAGCCGCCGAGTAGTTCGCGGACCGCGCGGTCACCGGCGTGTTTCTCGTGGCGGTGGGCGGCGTAGCGGGTGTGGAATTCGCGGAAGAACTCGTGGAAGTGCATGCGCCGTTTTCCGGTGATGGGCACCGCCGAGTAGAAGGTATCGGTCAGCCAGCTCTTACCGCGCCCCACCGGTCCCCAGACGTATACGCCGTGCGGTGTCGAGCCGAAGAGCCCACGGCGGCGCGACAACTCGTCGCCGAGCTGTACCAGCCGGGCGGCGGCCGCATTCTGCGACGCGTCCAGTTCGAATCCGGCCGTGCGGGCGGCCGCCTCGAACACGTCCGGAATCCAGCCGCGTGGTGTTCCGGCCACCTTCGCCACCTCCTCGGTCCCGGAGGTCAGCCTGGCAGGGCGACGTCACCGAGCCCAGAGATCAGGAGCACATGTGAGGATGATCGCCCGACGGACCGGGCGTCATGCCGCGGGTGTCAGCGTGTAATCCCGTGGGTCGAGTTTGCGCACGCGGCGGCGGTACCGGGTGACCGTACCCGGCCAGTTGTTGGTGATCTTGCCGGCCGCGTTGCGGTACCAGCTCGTGCAGAAGTTCCACGGCGTGCGTTCGAGGCGTTTCTGCAGGGCGTCGTTGAAAGCGCGCTCGGTATCGGCGCGGACCTCGAGGACATGGCCGGGGGTGCCGGCGAGGAGCTCGACCGCCTGCCGGATATAGCGGGACTGCGATTCGATCATGTAGATGATCGACCCGACGCCCAGATTCGTATTGGGTCCGTACACCATGAACAGGTTCGGGAATTCGGGCACCGTGATCCCGTAGTAGGCGTGCGCGCCCGCGGACCACACCTCGGCCAGTTCGCGCCCGTCGCGGCCGGTGATACGCATCGGCCACAGGAACTCGGTGCCCTTGAACCCGGTGCCGTAGATGATCACATCGACTTCGTGCAGGGTGCCGTCGGCGGTCCGCACACCCTGCGGGGTGATCTCGGTGATATCCGAGGTGGTCACTTCCACATTGGGCCGGGTGAGCGCCGGATAGTAGTCGCTGGAGAACAGGACGCGTTTACAGGCGATCGGATAGTCGGGGGTGAGTACGGCCCGCAGCTCGGGATCGTCCACGTTCTCCGTCAGGTTCCGGGCGGCGATCCGTGAGACGAGACGGCTGATGATCGGCAGTTCCACCAGACCCAGCGAGGAGATCTCGGCGGTGAGCCACCAGCCGAGCCGCTCCACCAGCAGCATGCCGGGGATCTTGGCGAAGAGCTTGTGCTGGACCGGGGAGTAGTCGGTATCGAACTTGGGCAGCACCCAGGCGGCGGTGCGCTGGAACAGGGTCAGCTGCTCGACCACGGGCTGGATCTGTGGAACGTACTGGATGGCGCTCGCACCGGTGCCGATACAGGCCACCCGTTTCCCGGTGAGGTCGACCGCGTGATCCCACAGGGCCGAATGGAAGGCCGGGCCTAGGAAACTGCCGACGCCCGGGATGGCCGGCAGTTGCGGGCGCGACAGCTGGCCGACGGCGGAGATCAGCACCTGCGCGGTCCGCCGGCCGCCGTCGGCGGTGTGCACCGTCCAGCTCCCGGCCTGCTCGTCGAACACCGCGTCGGTGACCGCGACGCCGAACTCGATCCGCTCCAGCAGGCCGTGCCGGCGGGTCACACTGCGCAGATAGTCGTGGATGGCGGCCTGACCGGAGTACCGCTGTGGCCAATCGGGCTTCTGCTCGAAGGAGTAGGAGTACAGCGGAGACGGCACATCGCAGGCCGCGCCGGGGTAGGTGTTCTCCCGCCACACGCCGCCGAGGTCCTCGGCCTTTTCGAGGATGGTGATGTCGTCGAATCCGTGCCGGCGCAACTCGATCGCCACGCCGATACCACCGAATCCGGCGCCGATGATCAGGATCGACACCGGGCGTCGCGCACTCAAACCAACTCCTGTCGCCGCTGTGGTCTTCCCACTGTAGGACGGTGCCCGGGGTCCGGATCGGCACTTTCGGCCGAACGTTTCCGGGCCGACACCGTGCCGCCCGTGGCCGCGTGGAGCAGGCGGCGCGCGGCGCCCGGCTCCGCGCGGGCCCGCATCGGTCACCATCGGAAAACCGATTGCCCGCCGGCCGTGTGGTCGATAAATTGTCGCGGTTTGTCCATCCCGACTGTCGAAGGAGATGCAGTGTCATGGAACCCCTGACCGAACGCGAGATCAGAGCGTCGTTCGTCAATTGCTCGAAGGGCGAGGCCAAACGTCTGTCCATACCCACCGACCTGGCCGACCGAGCCTGGGACGACCTGGACTTCCTGGGGTGGCCCGATCCCGGAGCCGCCGGGCGCGCCTATCTCGTGATCCCCGAGGAGCACGGGCCGGCCGGTATCGCACTGCGGTACGAGACCGGCGGACCACGGCGTTCGCAGATGTGCACGATCTGCTCCACCACGCATGCCAACGGTGGTGTGGTGTTGATGACGGCACGGAAGGCGGGCGAGGCCGGTCGGCGCGGCAACTCGACCGGGACATATATGTGTGACGATCTGGCGTGTTCGCTGTACGCCCGCCGGAAGAAAACGCCCGCGATGGGCCGTGCCTATCGCGACGATTTCGATCCCGAATTCCGGATCGCGCAGATCCGGGAGAACATCACCGCGTTCCTGACCCGGGTCCGCGGCTGATCATCGCGGTGATACCGCTCGACGAGAAAGAGGTAGTGGCTGTGCGCCGATACTCGAGACCCGGCCCGGGGAGTGTTCCGGATCCCGCACCACGACGATGGAATCCGGAGCCTCCCGCATCCTCCCCGGCCGAGGCGGCCCGGCCGTGCCGGACCGCGCCGGTCGGGGAGGATGCGACCCGGGACATCAGCCCGGGTCGATGGTTTCGTGCCGGTCGCCGAGGCCACCGAGCACGCTCGAGCCGGCCCGGGGACGGGCACCGGCCGCGGGCGGTGACGGTCTAGCCTGGGCGATATGACCGATCGACGCCGAGGAGTGTTGCGCGTGACCGGACGCTTCCCTCGCGACCTGTGACCGGCCCCGGCGCGGCGGTGCCTTCCCGGCCGATACCGGTCGAGGTCGGGCCTTATCTGGCCGAACTGGTCCGGCGGACCCACGCCATCTACGGCGATCGGCTTCTCAGCGTGTTCGCGGTGGGGTCCCTGGCCCTCGGGGATTACCGGCACGGTCGCAGCGATATCGATATCACGGTGGTCGTGGCGCCCGGCGGGCCCGAGCGGTTGGTCCACGACCTCGCCGACGCACTGGCCCACCCGGCGTTCGATTGCCCAGCCGCCGGACTGGAGCTGGTGGTCTACGACGCGGATTTCGCCGCGTCGGGGTCGCCGGAACCCGGCTATCTGCTGAACCTGAATACCGGCCCGCTGCTGCCCGCCGTCGCGGAATTCGATTCCGCGGGGGCACCGGCGTTCTGGTATGTGATCGATCGCGCGGTCGCCCACCAGAGTGGGCTGCCGCTGTTCGGACGGCCGGTGCACGAGGTTCTCGCCGCACCGCGCCGGCTCGACCTGCTCGCCGCGGTGGCGGCGTCCGTCGGCGAGCACGCGTCCGGTGCCGGGCACCTCGCCGACAATCGGGTGCTCAACGGCTGCCGGGCCGTGTACTTCTGCCGCACCGGCCGCTGGGTGGCCAAACGGGAAGCCGGTCGGGCCATCGCGGCGGCCGGGGACGGGTTCGGTGCGTTGGTGGGCGAGGCGCTGCGCAGTTTCGAGCGGCCGCGGGCGCGGGCGGCAGAGCTGCCCGCGGCACAGGTCGGCGAATTCTCGGCTCGGGTGGGCCGGATGGTGGCCGCGACCCTACGACGCGAGGCCGCCGAGAGGTCCGTGGAACACTGAGTCCAATATGCCTTGACAGGAATATTCCTCTAGGGAAATATTGTCCGGGTGGTACGCGATGTCTTCGAGGTACTGGCCGACCCCACCCGGCGGCGGATTCTCGATCTGCTGCGCGACGGTGAGCGCACCGTCGGTGAGTTGGTGGGTGCGCTCGGCACGGCCCAGCCCAATGTGTCGAAACATCTGCGCATGCTCGATGCGGCGGCACTGGTGCGCGTCCGGGTGGACGGTCCGCGCCGGCACTACGGTCTCGCGCCCGCCCGGCTGCGGGAAATCGATCTGTGGCTGGCGCCGTTCCGCGAGATCTGGGCCGATCGCCTCGACGAATTCGAGCGGTATCTGGACACGGTGCCCGACGACGAAGGACCCCACGAACCCAAGGAGTGACATGACCGACGTGACCCGGCGTCTCGGTGAAGTCCTACGCGACGGCGATCGCGTGGGCACTCGCTACGAACGCATCCTGGCGCATTCACCGGAGAAGGTCTGGCGGGCGCTCACCGAGTCCGAACATCTGCGGCACTGGTTCCCCGCGGACATCATCGGTGAGCGCCGTCCGGGCGCCGAGGTGCGGTTCCGTTTCTGGCCGGAAGCGGTGGAGCGGGCGAGCGAAGAACTGACCGAAGTGGGAGTCGCACCGGAGGACCCGGTACTGCCGGGTCGCATCTTGACCTGGGAGCCGCCGCGTCTCTTCGAATTCCGCTGGGATGACGAGCATCTGCTGTTCGAGATCGTGCCCGACGGTGCCGGTTCCCGGCTGTTGTGCACGGTCTGGTTCGGTACCCCGGGGCCGCACGGGATTTCGGGGACTGCCGCCGGATACCACGTCTGCCTGGACGCGCTGGTGGATTCGCTCGATGCCGGCTCGGGTGGCGAGCCGGACCGGGCGCTGATCCTCGCGCTCGAACGCCGATACGCCGAGATCATCGGCTGAAACGGGAACGGTCGCGGAGTATTCGGCGGCGGGACGTCAGACCCGCAGCATGGTGCGGCCGCGCGCGGAACGGTTCTCGATGGCGGCGTGGGCCGCCGCGGCGTCGGCGAGCGGGAAGGTCTGTCCGATGACGACCTCGAGCTGCTCGGTGGCGAGCAGTTCCAGGATCCGGGTGGCGTAGCGGGCCCGGCTGTCGTTGCCGATGTTCAGGTCGTACAGGCTCAGCACCTCCACCCCTCGCTCGCGGGCGCTGTCGCTTCCCGCCGCGGCGAATTCACCGGCCGCGGCTCCGTATCCGATGAAGAGACCGCCACCGGCCACGATCCGCAGCGCGGCATCGCCCGGGCCGCCGCCCGCGCCGTCGAACACCACATCGGGTCCCCGGCCGCCGATCGCGGCCAGGGCTCGGTCCGTCCAGCCGATCTCGGAGTAATCGATCGCGGTCTCGGCCCCCAGTCGCCGGGTGAGCGCGAGTTTCGTTTCCCCGCGGGCGGCGGCGATCACCTGGGCTCCCGCCCGGTGGGCCAGCTGGGTGAGCAGGGTGCCGAGACCACCGGCCGCGGCCGTGATCAGCACCCGCTGCCCGGGCCGGATAGCGGCGCGTTCGAAGGCCGCGAGCGCGGTATGGCCGTCGTGGACCACCGCCGTCGCCCGGTCGATGCCCACACCGTCCGGTATCCGGTTCAGTTGCTCGGCACCGGCGAGCGCGTACTCGGCGTAGCCGCCGATGGGCAACCCGCCGCCGACGCCGCTGGCCACGGTCCGTGCGGTCACCCGGGTGCCGAGCAGCGCGGGGTCGACGCCCGATCCCACGGCCGTGACGACCCCGCCGACAGCGCCGCCGGGTACGTACGGTGGCTGTACGGCGAAGTAGTCGGTGCCCCATCCCGACCGCAACCGGGTATCGAGGAACATCACATCCGCCGCGGCGACGCGTATCAGGACCTGGCCGGCTTCCGGTTCCGGGACCGGAACCTCCCGTAGCTCGAGGACACCGGGTCCGCCGAATTCCTTTGCCTGTACTACCTGCACGATGTCACTCCTCGGGTTCGACAACCGGTGAACTCGACCAGTCTGGAACCTTCACATAGGTTCAGGTCAAGGCGGAGTCGCGGATCGGCGGAGCCGGGTGCGCGCGGCCGGGAACGACGAAACCGTGACATCCGCGTCGGGCTGCGCGGTCGGGCGCCCTCGGAGAGGCAGGATCGGGGTATGCGAGTACTGCTGACCGGCGCGGCCGGATTCATCGGTTCCCATATCCACGCCGCGTTGCGGGCCCGCGGCCACGACGTGGTGGCGGTCGATCTGATGCTGCCCGCGGCGCACGGCCCCGGGGCGCAGCCACCGGAGGGGGTGCGGCGGGTGGATGTCCGCGATGCCGCCGGGCTCGACGGTCTGCTACCCGGCGTCGACGTGGTGTGTCACCAGGCCGCCGTGGTGGGTGCCGGTGTCGATGCCCAGGACGCGCCCACCTATGCCGGGCACAACGATTACGGCACCGCGGTACTGCTGGCCGCGATGGACCGTGCCGGGTGCGGCCGGCTCGTTTTGGCTTCCTCGATGGTGGTGTACGGCGAGGGGCTCTACCGGGGGCCGGACGGAATCGTGGAAGTGGCGGCGCGCCGGCCCGAAGACCTCGCGGCCGGCCGGTTCGAACACCGGCGGCACGGTGCAGTACTCACCTGGGCTCCGGTTCCCGAGGACACACCGGCGCGGCCGAGGAGTTTGTACGCGGCGAGCAAGGTGGCGCAGGAGCACTACGCGACCGCCTGGGCCGCGGCCACCGGCGGTACGGTCACCGCACTGCGCTACCACAATGCCTACGGCCCCGGAATGCCCAGGGATACACCGTATTCCGGCGTCGCAGCCCTCTTCCGGTCGGCCCTGGCGGCGGGGCGTGCGCCGCAGGTGTTCGAGGACGGCCGGCAGCTGCGGGATTTCGTGCACGTCACCGATATCGCCGCGGCGAATGTGGCCGCCATCGAGGCCACGCTGCCCGGAGTCGAGCCGTTGAACATCTGTTCGGGACATCCGATCACCATCGGTGACGTCGCGCGGACCCTGGCCGCCGCCCACGGCGGGCCGGAACCCGTGATCACCGGTGCGGTGCGCTCGGGAGATGTGCGCCATATCGTCGCCGATCCCGCGCGCGCCCGGCAGGTACTCGGGTTCACCGCGCGTATCGACCCGGCCGCCGGGCTGGCGGAATTCGCCTCCGCCCCACTGCGGCCGGCCGCGGCGGGCGTCACCATCGGTTGACAACCTTGCCCGCGCCCGGGCGCAGCTGGATCAGCACCTGAGCGACCATCGCGAAGCGCTGACCCCCGATGAGTTCCCGAGGGCCGAGCTCGCCGAGAGCGCGGGACGCGAACCCGGACTTCGCCCAGCTGCTACCGGGGTTCTCGGCGGCCGCCGACCGGATCCGGGACGCGGCCGAACCGGTCATCTTGCCTGCCTGCTGCGACCTTGGGGACCGGCTGGGTGTGGGGTGAGTTGTCCCGACCCCGTCGCCGCGAATCACCAGGCCGAAACCGGACGCAAACGGACAAAAACGGACTGTGAATCGTTTGCCGAAGCGCCGTCGCCGGGAGCTTACTCGATATGTAGCGGTTGTTGGGAGAAAATCGGCATCCGTTGCACGGCAACTCTTTTCATTCTATTCGACTTGGAGTCGACCATGGCAGCTGTACTCACCTCCCTCACACCCTCTTCCGGCCCTGCGACGACTTTCAGCTCCGTGGTGATCACCGGCTCCGGGTTCAGTAATGTCGGCCGTTGACCGTGCGGTTCGGGACCAAGGCAACCACTTTCACCATCGATTCCGACACCCAGATCACCGCCATCTCCCCGACGGGGACAGGCATAGTGGACGTCACCGTCACCGTGGAGCTGGACGGCACCAGCAATGCACTGCCCTACACCTATGTCTGACGGCCCGATCGCGCTGCGGTCGCGGGTGTGGATTGCGGAGCATGCGGGAGGAAAGTCACGCTGAGTCGACGAGGCGCCAGAGGGTCAGGTCCAGGCCCACAGGTGTTCTTGTGCATGCCGTGCCTTTGCTGGTCCATACCCGCGAGGTCTTCCGGGCGCCGTGATCGGCTCGGCACGGCGTGCGGGGCTCTCCCCGAACAGCGCTGCCACCACAGCAGCACCGCGGTCGACGCGAACGGTAGGGCGACGAAAGCCACCGCGGTGACGGTCAGGTCCGGATCGTGCAACGCCATCCGGGTCCATGTTCCGCTGAAGAACTGGGCCGTCACCTGGAATGCCGTGTGGAGGCCTATACACGGAAACGGCCGAGAGAGTTGCTCGTCCGGGCTGTTGCGGTTCGGGAGGAGTCTACTTTCTGTTGAGCAGGCGTGCGATGAAGGCCTCGGGTTCGACGAATCCGATCATCATGGCGGTCGCGAACACCGGCGGCATATCGGTGAAACCCGGCCGGTCGGTCTCGACGTGGGGAACGGTGTGGCGGGCGGTGACGATCAAGGTCTCGCGATGCGTGAGGCCGACGGGTTGTGGTGTGGTCACAGGATTCCCAATCGCATGACGACAGGCCAGCTGACCTGCCGGGTTGTCGTCGGCTCGCCCCACAGTTCGGTCATATCGGCGGCGAAGGAGCGCAGGACCGCGGTATCGCCGGCGTGTTCGGCGCGAAGAACCGCCGACCAGGTCGAGACGTAACCCAGCATTTCGCTCAGAGTCCAGTTCTTCTCGATCCGCATGGGTGGGGCCGGGTATTCCGCGAACGGGAAGTCGATCTCGGCATACCCGGTGTCGACGAGGGCGCGTTCCGGCGGCCAGTACGGCCCGATCTCGCTGCGGTAGAAGTGGTCGAATCGTGGTGCGAGGTCGGGTTCCAAGCCCATCACGCCGTAGCTGATCAACGCGATCACCGCTTCCGGGGCCGCGATCCGGCGGACCTCGGCGTAGAAGGCAGGCCGGTCGAACCAGTGCGCGGCCTGGGCAGCGGTGATCAGCGACGCGCTCCGGTCCGGGACCGGTAGGCCTTCGGCCGGGGCCTGCAGGTAGCGGACCCGTTCGCGCCGCGGGGCGTTCGCGATCTGATCGGCACTGGGATCGACACCGATCGTGGCCTCGAAATAGGAGGCGAGCTGGATGGTCAGCTGGCCGCTGCCGCAGCCGACATCGACGGCGAGGTCGGTGTCCGGCGCCAGCGAGGCCAGGAACATCGGCAGCCGCGACGGATACTCGGGCCGGAACCGCGCATAGGCCTGACCGCCACGATCGAACCAGTTCACTGCGGCCGCCACGTCGCGTAGCGCGGTTCGCTCGCCGGCGCGACTCCTGGCCGCATGGATCCTGGCCGCGAAATCTTCGCCTTCCAACGCGGTGGCGGTATCGGCGAGGACCCGCCGGATCGGTAATCCAATCTCGCGCTCCAACCCGATCACCGCGGCGAACGTCGCCTCCCAGTGCGGCTTCAACTCCTCGACGAGTCCCCGGCCCGCGGTGGTGAGCCGTATGCCGCTCTTGCGTCCGTCCGGGAGTTGCTCGCGCACGACCAGGCCGTCGGCCACCATCTGCCCGACGGCTTGGCTGACCGCACCCTGGGTGACCTGGGCCAGGGAGGTGATCTCGGTGACGGTCTCGGCGCCCGCGTTCATCGCCCGGAGTACCGGCGTGTACCGCGGCCGGTACGACATCCCCAGCGACTCGTACACCTCCCCGGCACCCCGATCGACCAATTCGCCGACATACCGGAGTAGCTCACCCAGTCCGGGCGCAGGTCGCACAATCACATCCCCAATATACATTAGCTCTAATGTATTTCTGGAACGCCGGTGGGGCGCCCGGAACGGGACAATGATTCAGCGGTGGAGGTGTTGCAGAAGGATCGGTTGATGGCGTCGATCGGTCCACCGGCGAAAGCCTCAGTGGGCGCCGACATGTGTATCAGGAAGACGGTGGCGGGAGGAATCCTTCCGGCCACTGTGTGCTGTCGTCGTAGACAATTCCGGTGAGGTTCGCGCCGGTCAGGTCGGCGCCTTTGAGGTCCGCGCCGGTCAGGTCTGCGTAGCCGAGGTTCGCGCCGGTCAGGTTTGCGTAGCTGAGGCTCGCGCCGTTCAGGTTTGCGTAGGACAAGCTGGCAGTGCCGAGGTCCGCGCTACCAAGGTATGCATTGAAAAGGTTTGTACCGATGAAGCGCGCTGAGCCGAGATCCGCATAGCCGAAAGATGCGCCGACCAGGGTTGCGTCGAGGAAACCGGCGCCATAGAGATCCGCGTATCCGAAGTCCGCGCCGGTGAGGTCGGCGAATTCGAAGGTCGCGTCGCGGAGGTGTGCGCGGGTGAAGTCCGCATGATGAAGCGGCGCTGAGCGGTCACCAGGGAGCGCGAACGTCACGGCCGGAAGGCAGAGGTCGCGGAGGTTCGGCCGCTCGAGAAATTCGTCGTGCCCGGGGTCGCGTCGCGCGATAACGGTGAGTGCAGCCTGAACATCGACCGGTACGGAGTCCGGTGGTTCCGCCAGATCTTTGAAAACGGTCCGATCGATACCGGCCGTCGATGTGCACGCAGTTGCCTCTGCGTGGGTGTGCAGAAATGAGATGAGCAGCTCGAATACGGTGGGGTGGTCGGCAGGGGCATCTTTTGCGAGCCGTTCGAGCAGGTAGATCCCGGAGAGCCGGACATTGATCCGGTCGGCGGCCAGCTGCTCGGCAGCGAGCCGGAAACGGTCCGTTACCGCTGTTTGCTGGGACAGGGCGTGCTGCTCGTTGGTAGCACGCAGTGACTGGCCGGAAAACCAGAGCGCAGCGACCGCGGCAGTGGACGCGCCGATCGTTGCTACCGTCGTCGCCATAGCAGCCAGCCGGGGCCATCCCGGCCAGTGCAGAACCCTGCTCAACCAGGAAGCCGACTCCGGCTCGGGAGGCTGCGGTGATCCCGGTGTTCTCAGTGATCGGCCCGAGCCGGCAACGACACGACGATCACGTGCTGGTGGGACGCCCCCCATGGTCATCTGTTCCCCTTCGAAGTGATTGCAGTCCAACCTATCCCGAACTGCTCACCGGTGATCGCCGGTTTCGGTCGGCGGCCCTACGATCACCGGCGTGAAGGGCAACCCCCCTGCCACCTTCTCGTCGCCGGGTCACTGGCCGACGCGTTCACCGGCCGACACATTCCGGCCGGTCCGGGCGTTCGAACGGATAGCGCGCCCGGAATTCCGCCGCCGCCTCTGTCATCGTGACGAACTCGACGCCGTCGAAGCCCGCCCAGCGGTCCAGCAGGCGTTCCAGTACGAGCAGTACCTGGGGCCGCCCGGATACGTCGGGATGCAGGGTGACCGGGATGACGGCATAGTCCAGTTCCCGGTACACCCAGTCGAACTGGTCGTTCCACATCTGCTCGATTGCGCGCGGCGCGACGAATCCGTGTGAATTGGGATGTGCCTTGATGAACATCATCGGCGGTAGGTCGTCGACGTACCAGTTGCCGCAGAACTCGACCAGGTCGATCTCGTGTCCGTGCACGAGCGGTTTCATCCAGTGCGCGGCGGGACGGGAGGTGTCGATGGGCGTCCAGGTGTCACCGACGCGGGCGTAGAAGGGAACGAAGTCGTTGTAGTTCTGCGAATGGTCGTAGGAGAACCCGCAGTCGGCGAGGATGGACGCGGTGTGTTCGCTCATCTCCCACCACGGCGCGACATAGCCCAGCGGCCGGTGGCCACTGAGTTGTTCGATGAGCTCCACGCATCTGGACATGACATCGCGTTCCTGCTGGGGTGTGAGCGCCCGCGGATTCTCGTGGCTGTACCCGTGGGCCCCGATCTCGTGCCCCGCCTCGACGCACAGGCGCGCCTGCGCGGGAAAGGTTTCGATGGAATGCCCGGGCCAGAACCAGGTGGTGCGGATACCGCGGCGTTCGAACAGCCGCAGCAGGCGCGGCACCCCGACCTCGCCGGCGAACACTCCCCGCTGCATATCGTTGGGCGAATCCTGCCCGCCGTAGGAACCGAGCCAGCCGGCGCAGGAATCGACGTCGATGCCGAGGGCCACCTGAATCTTCCTGTTCACCGGATCAACACCTTCCGGTGGTCGGTGCCACGCTGTCGTACGGTTCCGGCCGCAAACGCCGGATGCGTCCTGGGGCCGGGTCGTCGGCGGTGCCGGGCCGTGGCGCGGCGAGCCGGTTCGCGGGGGAACCGAGTCCGGTGCGCTCGGCGGTGGCGCAGTGGGCGGCGTAGATATCGTCGATGAGTTCATGCAGGTCCCGAGGTTCGAGCTCGAGCCGCGGGGCGCCCGCCGCGGTCTTCGATATCTCGAAGAGATCGTCGACCATCCGGGACAGCCGCCGGGTCTCCCGGCCGATCCGCTCGGCGTACCGGGCGATATCGGCCGGGTCGGCCACCGCGCTGTGGTCGAGGGCCTCGGTCACGGCCCGGATCCCGCCGAGTGGGGTCCGCAGATCGTGGCTCACCCAGGTCAGCAGGGCGCACCGTGACTGTTCGGCGACATGTACTTGTTCGCGAATCCGGTTATCCCGCGCTCTCCTCCGAGACCATTCCCGGCCCACTAGCACGGCGGCCGGTACGGTGACCGCGGCGACCAGGAGCAATACGAGGGCGGTGCGCCCGAACTCGGCGGTGACCCTCGGCCCGCTCGCCCCGGTCATACCGGCCAGCGCGGCCAGGGTCGGGAGGAGTACCAGTATTACTGCGCTCGCGGTGAGCGAACGATCGCGGAGCACGCCCAGCGCCAGGGCGCCCGCTGCCACCACCGGCAGTGCGCAGGCCAAGGTGTAGCCGATGATCTCCGGCAGGTCATCGAGCACGAGTATGCACATGGATGCCTCACCAATTCGTCAGCAGCAGATGGACCAGCAGCAGGGCCCCGGTGGCCTGGACGGCGAGCCAGGAGCGAACGTGTCCGCGCGGCAGGAACGCCGTCGCCGCGAGCAGCCACATATCGAACGGCAGCCAGATCCGTTCGGTCTCCGCCTTGCTCAACCCGCTGAGGTCGGCGGCGGCGACAGCGCAGACGGCGGCGGCGACCAGCAGCGCGGCCGGATCGAGTGTCCGCAGCCGGGACGGTGCCAGTGCCCGCGTGAGCGCCGCCGCCGTCGCGAGCCCGACCGCGCAGACCGTGGCGGCGAAATTGCCCCACCACCAGTACCCGTACGGGCGAGTGGCGGCGATCCCCTGGTAGTAGCGTTCGACCACCAGGTGATAGCCGTCGAGCCACCAGAATCCGGCAGCCGTGAAACCGGCCACCACGACCAGCGCGCCCAGTACGGCGGGCAGCAGCGGCCGCGCCGTGCGGGCCCCGAGCAGCACCGCGACGGCGAGCAGACCCATCAGGATCAGGCCGTAGTTCAGGTAGATCCCGAAGCCGAACAGCACTCCGGCCGCGAACGCGGCCGGTATCGCGGTCCGGCGGGCCATGGGGGGAGCGGGTCCCGGAACGGGCAGCCGGTCGATCCCGGGCGCGCTCCCGGCGAGGTGGGCGGATCGCGCGCCCGCGGCGACGGCGAGCAGCGCCACCGCCCACGCCGTCACCCCGGCGAAGAGGGCGTCGGCGGATACCGCGATCCAGATGGCCGTCGGAGCGAGCACCAGGAACGGCAGTGCCCGGCGGGCACGGTCCTCGGCGTCCAGGGCGCGCAACGCGACCGCCACCGCGATCGGCGCGCTGCAACCCGCCAGGACGCAGACGATCCCCGCCCAGGTGGATCCACCCAGGCCTATCCGGTCGAGCATGACGAAGAACAGCAGCGCGCCGGGCGGATGGCCGGAGACGTGCGTGGTCCAGGAATCCGGTTGGCCGTCGACGATCCGGTCGGCGAACGAGTCCAGCATCGCCGGGATATCGGTCACTCCGGGTACCTCGGCCGGATACTCGTGGCCGTCGGCCAGCCGCGCGGTGAAACCCCGCCGCCACCCGTCCACCAGGGCGAGTGCGAACACCCACCCCACCGCGGTGAGATAACCGACGGTGAGCAGCCGTCGCCAGGGGAGCCGGTCGGCCAGTGCCGGGCCGCGGGCCACCACGGCCGCCGCCAGCGCCAGTGCCGGGAGAGTGCCCCAGCCGATATGCGGCGACCAGTGGCCGAAAATGGGCGCGGCGGCGGCGAACAGACTGCGCCGCCACGATTCGCCGGCCAGTTGCGGAACGGTGAACGCGACCGCCACCAGCAGCGCCGCGCCCACGGCACCGAGCAGCTCGCCCCGGAACCGGGTGCGGGGGTCGGCGATCTCGATCAGCTCCGGCACAGAGGCCACCCTAGGCCGGTCCGGCCCGGTGGCAGCGCATTCACCAGCATATTCGGACACGACGTCATGGTTTTGTCACCGGATTTTCGCCGCTGTGGGCTTAGCGTGGCACCCATGCCGACAGAGCACCGCGAACCGGCCGGTGTCACCGTGGTGATCCCGTGCCGCAACGAAGCCGAGGCGTTGCCGGCGGTGCTGGCCGCGCTTCCGGCCGGATATCAGGCGATCGTCGTCGACAACGGGTCGATCGACGACACCGCCGCCGTCGCGATCGGATACGGCGCCCGGGTGATCACCGAACCGCGCCCCGGTTACGGGGCCGCGGTACAGGCCGGTATCGCGGCGGCCCGCACCGAACTGGTCGCTGTCCTCGACGGCGACGGCTCGATGGACCCGGGGGAGCTACCCCGGCTGGTGGCAGAGATCCGCGCCGGCGCCGATCTCGCCGTGGGTCGCCGCCGGCCGGTGAGCGGCGGGGTCTGGCCGTGGCACACCCGGCTCGGCAACCGTGTCGTCGCCGGTCGGCTGCGCCGCCGCTACGGGCTGCCGGTGCACGATATAGGCGCCATGCGGGTAGCGGGCCGGGCGCGGCTGGAATCGCTGGGCCGATTGCACGATCGCTTCGGATATCCGCTGGAGCTACTCGTCCGCGCTGCCGCGGCGCAGTGGGACGTGCGCGAGGTCGATATCAGCTACCGGGCGCGGGCCGGTGGGCGGTCGAAGATCTCGGGGACGGCGCGGGGATCACTGCGGGCGACCCGTGATTTCCTGGCGGTCCTGCGGTGAACCGGGCGTCCCGGTCGCCCGCTCCGGGACCGGACGGCGACGGCCGCCCCGGTGGCGCGCCGGTGCCGGTGGCAGTGCTGGTGATGGCCAAGGCGCCGGTCGCCGGATACGCCAAGACCCGGCTGACCCCGCCGCTGACGCCGGTGCAGGCCGCCCGGCTGGCGGCCGCCGCACTGCTGGACACCCTCGACGCGGTGCGTGCCTGCCCGGTCACCCACCGGGTGGTCGCGTTCACCGGCGATCTGGACGCCGCGGAGTTCGGCGGCGAGATAGCGCGGAGCCTGGCCGATTTCGAGGTGGTGCCGCAGCGCGGCCCGGGTTTCGCGGTGCGGCTGGCCAACGCTCACGCCGACACTGCGCGGGCGGGGCTGCCGGTATTGCAGATCGGGATGGACACGCCCCAGCTCGGCCCACGAGTGCTCACCCACGCGGCCCGCACCCTGGCCTCCGGGGCCGACGCGTTGCTGGGCCCCGCCACCGACGGCGGCTGGTGGGGGCTGGGGCTGTCCGATCCGCGGGCCGCCCGGCTGCTCGCCGAGGTGCCCATGTCCACAGCGGCCACCGGCGACCGCACTCGCAGTGTCCTGTGCGCCCACGGATACCGGGTCGGGATACTGCCCGCTTTCACCGATGTCGACCACTACGCCGACGCCCTGCGGGTCGCCGCCGGCTGTTCCGGCCGGTTCGCCGCGGAGGTGGCGGCACTCGGCGCCACGCGGGCCGCCCGGTGATCGGCCGATTCGATCCGGCCCTGACCGGCCACGACTGCTGGATCCGCTCCACCGACGGCGATCGCACCCGGCTACCGACCCGCCGCTGGCTCGGTGGTGCCCGGATCACTGCCGCAGACCGGCAGGTGGATTCGGCCCTGGTCGGGTGTTGTGACGGACCGACGGTCGATCTGGGCTGCGGCCCGGGGCGGTTGGTGGAGGCGCTGTGCCGTCGCGGTGTGATCGCGCTCGGCGTCGATATCTCGCCCACCGCGGTCGCGG
This sequence comes from Nocardia sp. NPDC050799, assembly GCF_040654015.1. Classification (NCBI taxonomy): domain Bacteria; kingdom Bacillati; phylum Actinomycetota; class Actinomycetes; order Mycobacteriales; family Nocardiaceae; genus Nocardia; species Nocardia sp. NPDC050799. The sequence continues at coordinate 119,585 of NZ_JBFAHF010000015.1, read as the reverse complement.
TCACCCGCCACCGGGGCGCCCCGGCCGTGGCCCGCGATATCTTCGGGCCGCTGCCCGGCGACGGCCGGTGGCACTACGCGCTATTGGCCGACGGGAACATCGGTATCGGCGGCGACCCACATCGTGTCCTGCGTCGTGTCGACGGCTTGCTCTGTCCGGGCGGCCTGGCCGTTGTCGAATTCTCCGGCCCCGGCACCGGTATCGGTGTCCGGCAGATCCGGCTGGAAACCCGCACCGAGGCCGGGGACTGGTTTCCCTGGGCCGAGGCGGGGATCGATCACGCCGCCGGGCTGGCGGGGGAGACCGGGTTCGATCTGCTCACCACGGCCGATATCGCGGGACGTCATATCGCCTGGCTGCGCAGCGGCACGCGCCGCTGAGCCCGGCGGCGGATCACTTCGCACCGTGGGCCCGGCCCGGTGTGCCGACGAATCAGGCTGCCGGTACGGCCGCGGTGGTGGTTCCCGGCGGGGTCGTGCTCGACCGGGGTGCTTCCGAGCTGCTGTGCACCGCGACCTGCGGGGGCGTGGGGCGGGTCGTCGCCACCGGCGGAGTCGTCGCTTCGGGGGTGGCCACGACGGTACCGGTCTGCGTCGCCTCCGGCGTGGTGGCCGGCGGCTCGGTGGTGGTCCCCGTGGCCGGCGGCGCCGTGGTCGTAGGATCGGCCGTGGTCGTGGGGCCGGTGGTGGTCGGGCCGGTGGTGGTCGGAGTCCCGGTCGCCGGTTGCGTGGTGACCGGGGCGGTCGTCGTCGGCGCGGCCGTGGTGCTGGTGGCCGCCGCGCTGGTCGTGGGATCGGTGGTGGTCTCCGCTGCCGCCCGGTAGGCGTCGTCGAGGTCCTCGGCTGTCGGGGCCGACTTCGTGTCCACCGGTTCGCCGGCCTGCGCCTGCTTCGCCAGATGGGTGAGCCAGGCCGCCGCGTATTCGGCGGAGGTCAGCGTTTTGCCGTTCCCCGGGTCGGCGTCACGCCAGTAGTCGAAGTGGTGACCGGTGGCGTTGGGTCCGAGCGTGAGCTGGTAGGGGTCGGACAGGATCACCGGGATCGTGTTCTGGTTCGTGACGATCAGGCCGACGATCTCGTTGAGGACCTTCTGCGGAAGATAGGCCAGCGGGGACATCTGATCGGTCGAGATGGCATCGGCCGGGGTCGCCGGTGCGGTCGGCGTGCCGGGTTCGTAGGCCGGATCCGAGACCCGCAGCAGCACCTCGAGGAAGGTTTCGTCACTGGCCATCCAGTTGGGCTGCGACTGGATATCGGCCAGTGCCAGCAGCGCGACCCGGCTGAGGACCACCGCGACATCCTGCCCGGTGGCGGGCGTGAGGCCCTCGCGTTCGAGGGCGTCGACATTCATCTGCCGCGCCACATTGACCACCAGTTGCAGTAGCGCGATATTGTCCGGCGCCGCGCAGGTGAGGTCGCCGTCCGAGCAGAAGGAGGCGATCTTGCCGTTCAGCGCGCCGAAATCGCCGCTGGTCCCGGCCACCGCGCCCTGCCCGGGAACGGGATTGCCGCCGTTCTGGTAGAGCTGATCGAAATTGTCCGGGTTGCCGTTCGGGTTCTGGGCGCCGGGGAAGGGGCCGTCGCCCGCCGAGCGGCCGGAGTCGGCGAGGATGACCACACCGGTGACCTTGGCGGGGTCGACGATGGCATAGCCGCCGTCCTGTTGCTCCTGGTGCCCGACTTCCATCGCCACCCGCCGCACCACATCGGCGCCCTCGCTGTACCCGACGATCGCGAACTGCGTATCCGGGCAGGCTTGGGCGATCTCCCGCATTACCTGCCGGGTGTTGGCGACACCGGTGGTGACGGCGTCCTCGTAGGTGGCCATGTCCGCGGGGTAGGCGATGTAGACGGCGGCATACGAGCCGGGGTCCACATCATCGGCGGGCGCGTTGACCACCGGGTCGACCCATTCGCTGCTGTGGTCGCCGGACAGCGCCGCGGGCAGCGGGTTGCCGTTGGCGTCCACCAGCAGTTTCGTGGTGCCCTGGGCCGGTGTGTCGCCGCGGCCGGCGACCGAGATGGTGACCATATCGTGGCATTCGGTGACCGACGCCTTCAGCTGCGTCTCGGCCTGCTGGGCCGGTGTGGTCACCGAGTAGCTCGCGGCCACCGCCGCCACCACGCCGAGCGTGGCGGGGGCCGCGATCGCCGCGGCGAGCCGGTGCTGCGTCAGGTAGGTGCGGGCGCGCACCAGGTGATCACTTCGGAAAGCCATGTCCCGAGCTCCATTCGACTACTGGTAAATGGACGGACAGGCCCCCCGACGGGCCATTGCGTCACCGGACAAGTCGCGGCCCGGGGGTGCGGCGTTACGGACTCACTTCGGGTCCAGTGCCCCCTGGTGATAGGACACCGACGGATTCCACAGGAAAAAACTGTCTATACCGGTTCGGTAGGTCGCGTCGATCTGTGCTCTGACCTGGGTATCTCCATAGTCCGCCCCGAGGCTGAAGTCCTGCAGCCACGGGATCACCTTCGCGTTCGTGCCCTTGGTCACGGTCTGGAAATCACGGAGCGCGGCCGCCACGATGTCGTAGGGCTGGTTGTTCGGATCGGCGACACCGTACTCCCCGGTGTTCCAGTGCGAGGGGTAGATCATCGGCGCCACGAAATCCACCTGTTCCGCGATGAGCGGGATGTCCTGGGCGATCTGGTCGGGCCGGGAGGCGGCGATACCGTAGACCGCCGCGCTGAGATGGGCACCGGCGGTGTGCACCGGCTCCCGGGCCTGTTTCAGGAACCCGGCGACGGCGCGGGTCGCCGGTCCGGTGAGCCCGGGGAACCTCATACTGGACAGACTGCCGTCGGGCCGGCGGACATAGTCGTACATGACTCCGTCGAAGCCCAGCTCGGCGGCCTCGACGGCGAGCGCGATGTTGTAGGCCCGTACCTCGGGATGGGCGAAATTGGTGAAGGCGATGGCGCCGTAGTGGCTGGAATAGGGTTGACCGGCCGGGTTCTGCACCACCCAGTCGGGCCGCTGGTTGTGCCAGGCCCAGCCGGCCAGGGTGGGGTCACGGAAGGCGACGATCCGGCCGACCACCTGCACCCCCATATCGTGCAGCTGCCGCAGCGCGTCGCCGGCCCGGTAGATCGGGGTGGCGGCGCCGGTGCTGCGGGCCAGCGGGACCCGCGAGTCGTAGCCGACGACGCCGTCCTCGTCCTTGATATCGAGCTGGACGGTATCGATCCGGCCCTGCCGGGCCATATCCAGCACCGATTCGCGCATCCCGTCGTGCGACCAGGCATGGGCGGTGACGTGCACCGCGCGCATCCGCGGCAGCTCGATTCCCGCGGCCAGCGGCCGGCTCGTCTCGTTACCCGCCGCGTCGACGGCGACCACCGCGGCACCGGAAGGATGATGCGGCAGCTCGGTCTCGAAGCTGCCGTCGGGTCCGGGGGTGACCTGCCGGGTGCCGATCGAGACGCGCACGGCGTCGGGCGCCCGCCCCCGCACCGTGACGGGGTCGCGGTAGGAGCCCACGGCCGGCGGTGGCGCCACGTCCAGCGCCGGGACGGTGGTGTCGACGGTGAAGGTCGCCGACGCGGCGGGTTCGTCGCGCCACCACCCGAGCGCCCCACCGGCCGGGAGTCGCGCGGTGAATGTGTGCTCGCCGTCGGTCAGGCCCTCCGGGTGATAGAGCACCGTATCGCCCTCCACCCGGCCGGTGACCGCTCCGCCGTCCACGGCGAGTTCCACCGCCCGCGGGTCGTGCCCGGTGGCATCCACCCGCAGCACCAGGTCTTTCAGAGTGGCGGCACCGACCGGACCCGGTGGTAGGCCGCTCAGCGGTAGTGCGGGTGCCGGCGACCGGCCGGCTCCGACGCCGACCGCGACCAGCAGGACTGCCAGGACAACACCGAAGGCCGAGACCACCAACCGTTTACGATCGGCGTCCCGGAACCGCATGAGCACAACGCATCAACTCCCACGAACACTGTCCCGTCAATATGGACAGATCGCGCCCCGCTCAATCGCTTTCCCGGAGACGGAACGTAAATTGTTGCCGGCACGTAACATTCGGACGATGGTGCGGTTCCCGGGAGCAGTTGTACGGGCAGTCGTGGCGGCGATGGTGTGCGCGGCGGCCGCGGCCTGCGGGGGAACACCCGCTGCGCAACCGCCGCAGACCACCCCGGCGGTCCCTCCGCCGCCGGCGGTGACCACCCCGCCCCCGCCGGACCCGGCGGCTGTCGGCGCCGACGAACTCGGGATGGTCCCGATCCTGATGTATCACCAGCTCTCGCCACGGCCGGGCGGCGAATACGACCAGACGCCCGCCGAGTTCCGCGCCGAACTCGACCGGCTGTACCGGGAGGGATACCGGCCGATCACCGCCGCGCAGTACGCCGCGGGCGCAGTGGACATCCCGGCGGGAACCCATCCTGTGGTGCTCACCTTCGACGACTCCACCACCAGCCAGCTGCGGTTCACCCCCGACGGCGTGCCCGCTCCGGATTGCGCGGTGGCCGTCCTGGAGGAATTCGCGGCCCGGCACCCGGACTTCCCCGCCCGCGCCACCTTCTACGTCACCGACGATCCCTTCGGCGGTGATCCGCGCGCCCTGCCGTGGCTGGCCCGCCACGGCTACGAGATCGGCGCGCACACCGCGACCCACCCGGACCTCGGCTCCCTGGATGCCGCGGGCGTGCAGCGGGAACTGGCGCAGAACGTACGGACCATCGGGGCCGCCGCCCCGGGTACCGAGGTGCGCACCATGGCCCTGCCGCTGGGCTCGGCCCCGGCCGATCCCGCTCTCGCTCTCGCGGGGAGCTGGGACGGTACCGGGTACCGGTTCGAGGCCGCGATGCTGGTCGGGGCGAACCCCGCCCCCTCACCGTTCGGCGCGGTGGACCCCGCCGCGGTGCCGCGGATCCGGTCCGGTCTCGGGCGGGTGCCGTTCGATTCCGCCTACTGGCTCGACGAACTCGCGGCGAATCCGGAGTCACGCTTCACCTCCGACGGCGACCCGCGGCGGATCTCGTTCCCCCGTGCCGCGGCCGGTGATCTCGCCCCGCGCTGGGCCGAGCGGGCCGCCCCGTACTGACGGGTGGTGAGTGCACCGCACCACGACCGGTTACCCCGGGCGCTCAGGTTCGCGCCGACCTCGGTGGCGATGAACAGCGACTCCGGGTAGGGGTGCAGTGCCTCGCGGATCCCGGCCGGCCCCTCAGTCGGGGAGCCGGCGCATCTCCAGCACGGTGAGCCCGAGATTGTCGATCCGGGCCAGGACGGCGCGAACCCCGGTCGGATCGGCGACCGCGCCCGATAGCACCGTGGTGCCGTGGTCCCGGTCGCCGTCGAGTTCCGGGAAGGCGGCCAGCGCGCGTTCGGAGAGTTCGCCGTCGATGGTGAACTGGTATCGCATCGCCGTCTCCTGACTTCCGGACCGGTTCGACGGCGGTGCCGTCGCAGCGTATTCGAGTGTGCGCCGGTCGCGCGGTGTGACACATCGTCCGCACCGGGTGAACCCGGCCCGCGTCAGAGCAGACCGGTGCGACGCGCCTCTTGCAGGGTTTCCATCCGGGAGCTGGTGCCGAGTTTCGCGTAGATCCCGCGCAGATGGGTTTTCACAGTGTTGATGGATACGCCGAGGTCGTCGGCGATGTGCTGGGTGGTCCGGCCGGAGGGCAGCTGGCGCAGGATCGTCAGCTCCGTCGCGGTGAGCGCGGGATGGTCTGCCCGCCGGCGGGCCTGATGGCCGGCGCGCACCGAATCGGCGAACGCGCTGCGGTGCCCGAAGCAGCCCGCGTAGTAGTCGAGCAGTTCGATGGTGCCCGGAACGTCGAAGAACGGCCGGGTGATCCGGTGGGTGGCGGCGATGCACAGGCCGTTGTCCACGGCTTCGCGGGTTTTGGAATCATTGCCCAGCTGGTGGTGGGCGCGGGCATAGAGCAGCCAGCCGGTCAGCTGGGTGACCGGGTGCAGGTTCGGGGTGGCCGTCAGCAGCGGTTCGACCTGGAGCACGACACCGTGATGGTTACCGGAGGCCGCGGTGAGGGCGGCGCCGGACAGCACGGTATCGGGGGTGCGGCCCAGCACGGTGCGGGCGCGTTCGGTGAGATGCTGCGCGGTGGCGGTTTCCCCCGCCTCCAGCAGTGCCCATACCGCGGCACCGACCAGGCCCCCGCTGAGTGCGGGCGGCGGATCGGCGTCCAGCAGCCGGCCGATGCTGCGGCGCAGCCGTTCCGCGGCGGCGCCCCGGTCGGCCGCGTGCCGGCAGTCCAGCAGACTGCCCACCACATGCGGGAGCCAGCCGGCCACCGGCCCCGGCGTCCCGTCGCGCCGGATGTGCTCGGCGCACAGGATCCGGATGTGCCCGGGCTGCGGTTCGGTGCCCTGCAGATAGGCGCCGTAGGCCTCCAGCGCGGTGGCGTGCACGGTTTCCGGCAGGTCCAGCAGATCGTGATCGCGGGCGATGGCGCAGGCCCGTTCGGCGCGCTGGCGCATGGTCGTGATCGATCCGGCCAGGCCCGCGGTGACCGCGAGCCGGGTCACCGCGATGAGCCGGAGCCGGGGATGGCAGCGGGACCGGGTGCGGCTCAGCGCGATCCGTAGTCGTTCCTCGCCGCGGGCCAGCTCGCCGCGCAATGCCAGCGCCGTCCCGGTGGTCACCGCGAGATAGCCGTCGAGGTCGGGCCGGTCGGCGGGCGGCATCCGGTCGGGGAACACGCCGGTTTCGGTGGCGCTTCCCGTCGCCACCGCCAGTTCCGCGTCCACCGCGGTGGCCAGCGCCTCGAGCCGGTGCGGTCCCGCCAGCGAGAGCGGGTCGTCGTCGGCGAGCAGCCGGGCACTGTCGCGGTAGGCCTGCGCCGAACCGCTGTCCCCATGCAGCAGCGCATCGGTGACCTGTAGCAATCGCAGATACGGGTCGGCCAGGACATCGGGGGCGGTATCGGCCAGCGAATCGAACAGTGCCGCACCGTCGCCGGCGAACACCAGAGCCAGCGCGTGCTCGGCGAGGAAGCCGGCCAGCGGCCGGTGATCGGCCACCGTGAGCAGATGGGGCAGCGCGGCGCGCAGTTCCCCGGCCGACATCAGCTGACGCGCGGCGCGCAGCCGCAGATCCGAGCACAGGTCGGTGCCGAGCCGGTTCGCTTCGGCGAGGAAGTACGCACGCAACATCGGATGGTAGGTGTGCCAGACCTTGCCGCCCCGCGTCAGCGAGGTCATCGGGAAGTTGATCCGGTCCAGCTCGTAGAGCCAGTGCGCCGACCCGCCCCCCACCATGGCGTCGGCGAGTTCCTCGGTGAACTCCTCCGCGATGCTGGTGCAGGTCAGAAACTGGCGCAGCGTCGGGGAGAGGGTGTCGATGAGTTCGCCCACCAGCAGGTCGGTGAACGCGTGCGGCGGCCGGGCGAGCGCGGTCAGGGCGTCGCGGTGCGCGCCGTCGTGGGCGGCGAGATAGATCGCCGCGATCCGGACCAGCGCGGCCCAGCCCTGGGTGAGCGACATCAGCGTGCCCAGCGACTCCGGGTCCAGCGCGCAACCGTGTTCGGCGCACAGGCCGGCGGCCTCCTCCGGCGACAGCGCCAGTTCCGGGCCGCTCCACCGGGTCAGCCGGGAGTGCAGTTCCAGTAGATGCCACCGGATCGGGGGCTCGAACCGCGCGCACACCACGGTCGTCACCGTCGGCGGCGCGTACTGCAGGAAGTATTCGAGCCCGGCCAGCGCGAGCGGGTCGGTGATCAGGTGGGCGTCGTCGATCACCAGGACGGTGGGCGCGCCCTCGTCGGCGAGCGCGGCGATCACCGCCTCGGCCTCACCGACTCCCGCCGCGGGCTGTCCGGCGCCCGGCCCGGAACTGCCCAGACGGGCGCGCAGCTCCGGCCACAGCGCGGTCTGCTCACGGATCGTGACCCAGGCGATCCGCGTGTCGTGATGGGAGCGGGGCAGTCGGCGTGCGGCCCAGTCCGCGACGGCCACGGTTTTGCCGATCCCCACCGCGCCGCAGATCAGCAGGACACCGCCGTTGCCGCTGTCGGCCACGGTGTCCAGCACCGAGTGCAAACGTGGCCGGGACACCGGTGTGAAGGGCAGTATCGGGATGGGCGAGCGGGCCCGGGCCCGCGATACCGGGCGACCCGTCAGATCCAGTGTTGGCGAAGTGGTCACGGTGCCTCCCGAAGACGTCGTCCGAAACAGCACTAGCACGCACTCGGCCGCAGCCTACCGGAGCTGCGAGGGCTCCCAGCGGGTCGTGAACCAACCTGTTACCAGGGCGTATCCGGTCGAAATCATCCGCAGCGGGTGAGCCGGTCGGTCCGGCGGCAGCCATAGCGTGGACCGGTCGCCGGCACCGGGGACCCTGTATCCGAAAGCGAGCGAGGTGGGCCATGTCCTTCTGGGAAGTGCTCTGGCTGATCGTGGTGAGTTTCGCGTTCGTCGCCTATCTGCTGCTGCTCTTCTACATCATCGGTGATCTGTTCCGGGACAAGCAGACCTCGGGTTGGGTGAAGGCGATCTGGGTGGTGCTGCTGATCGTGCTGCCGCTACTGACCTCTCTGGTGTACTCGATCGTGCGCGGCCGGGGCATGACCGAACGCGCGGCCGTGGAAGCCGAGCAGGTCGAGGCGGCGCAGAAGAAGTACATCCAGCAGACCGCCGGTACCAGTCCGGCCGCCCAGATCTCCGAGGCGAAGCGGCTGCCGGCCGAGGGCACGATCACCGAGAGCGAATTCGAACGGCTCGAGGCCAAGGCCATGTCGTGAGCGAACCCGCGCCGGGGTCCGGCGATCCCGTCTCGAAGGACTCCGGGCCGGGCCCGGAGGGTGCGGGCTCGGGATCCGAGGGGCCGGAGCCGGCGCCGGGACCGGACGGCGCCGCGCGGGCACCGGAAAGCTCTCGCCCGGCGCAGTGGGCGATCCCCCGTGGCCTGATCGTGCTGCTCGTCGCGGCGGCCACGGTGGTGGCCGTCACCGGAGCGAAGGCGTTCTCCGGTGTGCTCGGCCCGGTATTCCTGGCGCTGATGTTCGCTATTGCGGCGCAGCCTATCCAGACTCGGCTGCAGCGCCGCGGCAGACCGGCCTGGATGGGGATGATCGCGGCCCTGGCGGTGGTGTATCTGGTGCTCCTGGGCCTGGTCGGTGCGTTGGCTTTGTCGGGCGCGCAGCTGGCCACCGCGCTCCCGGACTATGCCGACCAGTTCTCCGCCCTGTTCGATCAGGTCCGCTCGCTGCTGGAACGGTTCGACGTGGACCAGGACCGGATCCAGCAGGCGTTGAGCGGTTTCGACTTCGGCAAACTGGTCGAGGTGCTCGAGGGCGCGCTGCGCGAACTCGCCGGCGTTTTCTCCAACCTGCTGTTCGTGCTGGCCCTGCTGCTGTTCATGGCATTCGACGGGATGACCATCGGCCGCCGGATGACCGTGGTGGCCGGAATGCGGCCCGATATCTCGCACGCGCTGGGCACCTTCGCCGCCGGCACCCGCAAATACCTGATCGTCTCGACGGTGTTCGGGCTCATCGTGGCGGTACTCGACGGTGTGGCGCTGTGGTTGCTCGCAGTCCCGTTCCCGGTGCTGTGGGGACTGTTGTCGTTCATCACCAACTACATCCCGAACATCGGATTCGTGATCGGGCTGATCCCGCCCGCGCTGCTGGCCCTGCTCGACGGTGGTTTCTCGCGGATGGTGTGGGTGATCGTGCTCTACTGCGTGTTCAACGTGGTGGTGCAGTCGGTGATCCAGCCGAAGTTCGTGGGTGACGCGGTCGGTCTGAGTGTCACGGTCACCTTCCTCTCCCTGGTGTTCTGGTCCTGGGTGCTGGGCGCCCTCGGGGCGCTGCTGGCCATTCCGCTCACGCTGCTGGCCAAGGCGCTGCTGTTCGATATCGACCCGTCGACCCGGTGGATGGACGTACTCATCAGTGACCGGGCGCCACCCGACACCGAACCGGACGACGAGGCACCGGCCGCCGGCCCGGCGGCGTGACCCCGTTTCACCCGTGACGGGTGAGGTGAATCCGTCGCGCCCACGCGAGAGTCGACGCACACCTGCGCTCGGAAGGAGTGGAGATGACAACTGCCCGGGAGCCGATGACGAGCACTTCCGGCCCGTCCCCGGTACGGCAGGGCGTCGCGGCCGGTACCTCGATCGCCGCGGCGATTCTGCTGCTGACCGTCGGCGCGCTGTCGGTACTGGAAGGAATCGCCGCCGTCGCCGAGGACGGATTGTTCGTCGTCGGCGTGAACTACGCCTACGAATTCGATATCACGACCTGGGGCTGGATCCATCTCGTCCTCGGGATCGTGCTGATCATCAGCGCGCTCGGCCTGCTCACGGGGACGGCCTGGGGTCGCGGCCTGGCGATCGGTATCGCCGCGCTGTCGATCCTGGCCAATTTCCTGTGGCTGCCCTACTACCCGTGGTGGTCGGTCCTGATCATCGCTTTGAACATCGTCGTGATCTGGGCGATCGCGACCTGGCGGCCGCAGACCTGAGACCCGCGCGTGGTGGTCCTGGGTGATCTGCTTCCGTTGGCGGTGGGAGTGGCGATCTCTCCGATTCCGATCGTGGTGGCGATTCTGATGCTCCTGTCGAAGAACGCGTCCGCGGCGGTGGGCGGTTTCGCCACCGGTTGGACCGCGGGCATCCTGCTCGCGACCGTCGTCTTCGCCGTGCTCGCCGCCGCGGTCGGGTTGTCCGCCGACTCCGAACCCGGGGCGGCCGCGGCGTGGGTGAAGATCGTGCTGGGGCTGCTGTTGCTGGCGGTGGCTCTCGTGCAGTGGCGTCGCCGTGCCGATACCGTCCCACCCGGGTGGATGCGGAGTATCGATTCCCTGACTGCCGGGAAGGCCGTACTGCTCGGAGCGGCTCTCGCGGCGGCCAACCCGAAGAATTTGCTGCTGTGCGCGTCGGCGGGGGTGGCGGTGGGGGCGAGCGGGACGGCGGTAGCGGCCCAGATCGTGGCCGTGGTCGTGTTCACGGTGCTCGCCGCGGCCAGTGTCCTCGGCGTCGTGGTCGGGTACACCGTCGCGGCGGATCGGCTGCGCGGCGCGCTGGACCGCAGCCGGGCCTGGCTCGAGGACAACAACCATGTGGTCATGGCGATGATGCTGCTGGTGATGGGCGCCGTCGTGCTGGGCAAGGGGATCGGTGGCCTGTGACGAACTCGGCGACTTCGGCATCCGGGCACTCCGGAGTGGCGAGTGCGCTGTTCCCCTCGTTGCACGGGTACCGGCGGTCGTGGCTGCGGCCGATCCGGATCCGGGCGTACCCCACCGTCGCGGCGGCGGTGGGGGAGCAGACACCGCCACACCGCGACCCCTCCGAAGAGGATCGGTGACGCCGGTGTCAGCGCCGGCCGCGGCGGCGGATCAACAGCCCGGTCACCAGCCCGATCAGGAACATGACCAGCAGGATCAGCCACATCGGCGAACTCACGGTGATGGGCAAGAATTTGATCTCCACATGGTCGCGGTTCTCGACGACGAAGATCACGGCGATGACGGTCAGAGCCAGGGCCAGCCACTGGTTCACGGTGATCCGGGACAGCAGCGACGGCTTGGGTTCGCGGTCGGTCATCACATCCTCCGGTGGGCAGTCGGTCGCGACACTGTGCAGTCTCCGCCGCGGCCGGGCCGCGAGCATCATCCGCCGGGGATGACCCGGCGTCGATCGACGTTCACCTCACCCGGGGCGGCGCGGCGACCGCAGCACACGCGGGCGGCGCGCTGGACATCAGCACGTGTCGTGGCGCGGCGGATACACCCGTTCGCTTTCCGGCTCGGTGCATCGAGTGTGACCGTCGGGCCTGCTCGCCGACTTCCCACTCCCGCCCCGCGGGTCCCGCGGCCCTCCGGTGCGCTGAGCGGGCAGTTCACCCGTCGTAGGTGATACAGCGGGTGACTGCGGGTGCCTAGCGTGGTATTCCGGTGCGCCGACATCGCTGTTCGAGCGCGGACCCGCGCGGCGGCGGAACTCGGCCGCGCCGGAACCCGAGAGCCGGCCGACAGATCGCGAGGTAACGATGACCACGGAACTGGACTTCGACGACACCGCCGACTTCGGCAACGCGATGCGCGGGTTCATGGCCGAACTCGATCCGCCGGTGGTGACGGCCGCGGACGGCTCGGTGGTCTACGACATCGGCGCCTACGAATTCCTCGACGGCGACTGCCCGGACACCGCGGACCCCAGTCTGTGGCGGCAGGGGCAGTTGTGCAGCAAACAGGGGCTGTTCGAGGTGACCGAGGGCATCTACCAGGTCCGGAATCTGGATCTGTCGAATATGACGCTGGTCGAAGGACGCGACGGTGTCATCGTGATCGATCCCTTGCTGTCGGAGGAGACCGCGGCCGCGGGCCTGGCCCTGTACCGCGCGCAACGCGGTGACCGGCCGGTCACCGGCATGATCTATACCCATTCGCACGCGGACCATTTCGCCGGCGCCCGGGCGGCGGTGCCGGCCGGTCATCCGCCGGTGCCCATCCTGGCGCCCGCCGGATTCCTGGAACACGCGGTGAGCGAGAACGTGTACGCCGGCAATGCCATGAACCGCCGGGCCGTCTTCATGTACGGGGCAGTGCTTCCGAAGGCGCCCGACGGTCAGATCGGTGCCGGACTGGGTATGACGACCTCCACCGGGACCATCACCCTGATCCCGCCCACCGTAGACATCACGCGCACCGGGCAGGAAGAGGAGATCGACGGGGTCCGGATGGTGTTCCAGCTGACCCCGGGCACCGAGGCCCCGGCCGAGATGAACTTCCTGTTCCCCGATCGGCGCGCACTCTGTATGGCCGAGAACGCGACCCACAATATGCACAATGTGCTGACCCTGCGCGGCGCGGTGGTCCGCGATTCCCGGGTCTGGGCACAGTATCTCGACGAGGCCATCGCCCGGTTCGGCGACAAGGCCGATGTGGCGTTCGCCTCGCACCACTGGCCCACCTGGGGCCGGGAGCACTGGACCACCTGGCTGGCGAACCAGCGCGATATGTACGCCTACCTCCACGATCAGACGCTGCGCCTGACCAACGCGGGCTACACCGGGCCGGAGATCGCGGAACGGTTCGAATTCCCGCCCGAGCTCGACAAGGTCTGGGCGAACCGCGGGTACTACGGTTCCACCAGCCACAACGTCAAAGCCATCTACCAGCGGTACATGGGCTGGTACGACGGTAATCCGGCGCATCTGTGGGAGCATCCGCCGGTCGCGCTGGCGCAGCGGTATGTGGCCGACTACGGCGGGATCGAGGCGCTCGTCGCCAAGGGGCGGGAATACGCCGATGCCGATGACCTCCGGTTCGCGGCCACCTTGCTCAACCACGCCGTGTTCGCCGAACCCGGCCACGAGGGTGCCAAGGAGACACTGGCACAGGTCTACGACCGGCTCGGCCACGGCGCCGAGAACGGCACCTGGCGCAACTTCTATCTGACGGGCGCCCAGGAACTGCGGAAGGGCCCGACTCCGACCCCGATCCAATCGGCGAGCCCCGAGATGATGACCGCGCTGACACCGGAGATGATCATCGACTCCCTCGCGGTCCGGATCGACGGCCTGCGCGCCGCCGCGACCGGTTTCACCATGGACTGGGAACTGACCGACGAGGACGCCGTCCACCGCCTCACCCTGTCCCACGGCGCGCTCACCCATCGCGCCCTCACACCCGACGCGCCCGCTGTCGGGTCCGCGGATCTCACGCTGACGCTCACCAAGGAACAGCTGCTGAACGCGGTGAGCGGGACAGGATTCGACGGTGTGACGATCACCGGTGACCGGAGCCTGATCGACACGTTCATCGGGTTGCTGGACGCTCCGGATCCACAGTTCCCGATCGTCACGCCCTGAGCCGCGGCGCCCCGGGACCGACCGGACCACGGTCGGCGCCCCGGGTACCGACCGTGGTCGCCGGCTTCCGGTTGCCCCGCCGAACGGGCCACGGTGAAGACCTTCCGGTGGCCACCACCCGGGGTTCCGGTAGTAACCGCCGAAAAACCAACGGATATGGCGTAGCCGCAGCTGACCGCCGGTGAGGCCCGGTTCGGCCTGCGGCAGACCTGTGACCCCGAGTTCTTCTTGACTGATGTCCAAGAAGCCGTTACCGTAACCGCGACCTGCTTCTTGGATGGCGTCCAAGAAGAGCGGTGGTGAAGCGGGAGGACGCGAGTCATGGAAATCAGTGGGCCTGCCGATCGGCGCGAGGCGGTAGCGGTGCGGCGGCGTGAGGTCTCGTTCCCCTCTGGCCAGGACGAGTGCGCGGCATGGCTGTACACCGCACCCGAGCTGAACGGCCCGCGTCCGATGGTGATCATGGGGCACGGGCTCGGGGCGGTGCGGGAGATGCGCCTGGATGCCTACGCGGAACGGTTCGCCGACGCGGGGTGGTTGGTGCTGGTGTTCGACTACCGTCACCTCGGGGCCAGCGGTGGAGCGCCGCGCCAGCTCCTCGATATCGCCCGCCAACGCGCCGATTGGCATGCCGCCCTGGCCTTCGTACGCACACTACCGGAGGTCGATGTCGACCGGATCGCGTTGTGGGGCAGCTCGTTCGGCGGCGGACATGTCCTTCAGGTCGCCTCCGAAGACACCCGTATCGCGGCGGTCGTGGCCCAGTGCCCCTTCACCGACGGACCGGCGTCGTTGCGCTCGCGTCTACGGACCGGCCCGCTGAGCGCGGTAGCGCTGACAGTGGCCGGCATCCTCGACACGGTAGGTTCCTGGTTCGGCGCGAAGCCGATCCTGTTGCCGATGGCGGGGACGTCCTGGATGCCCGCGTTCGTCGCCTCACCCGACGCCCTCGCCGGCGCTTCCGCACTCCTGCCTGCGGGGACCCGGCTCTCGCGGCGCACCAGCGCGTTGTTGGAACGGCTGCCGTCGGTGCGGGCTCAGGTGTCGAAGAACATCGAGCTGACCGAGATCGACGGTGGGGAAGAACCGGTGATCGGTGTCGGTCGCGACAGCATATGGGGTGTATTGCGCGGCCCGGACGGTGAGTTCGATGCCGCCAACGCCCTGGCCGCACGGCTGGTGCTGCGCCTTCCGCTCGATCGGCCCGGTCGCGCGCTGGCTCGCTTCAGCACCCCGACGCTGCTGTGTGTCTGCGACAACGACGCGGCCGCGCCCGCGAAGACCACGAAGCGTCGCGCGCAGGGCCTGGCACACGTGCACGTCCAGAACTACCCGTGCGACCACTTCGACATCTACGTGGGCGAGCACTTCGAACGCGCTGTGCGTGACCAACTGTATTTCCTGACAACACAATTCGACTACACCGCACGCAACACGCAGTAGGTCGACCCGGGCTCGTGGACGTGCGCAGACCAGGCACTCAGCCGGCGGCTGCGGCGAGACTGCGAGCGCTGTTCAGCAATGTCTCGATCACCGCGCGCCGCTGAGCCTGATCCGTCGGATGCGTCAGCAAGCCCTCGACAACGAAAACGCCGATCGTGACCAGCGGATCCACATCGTCAACGGGCACGCCGAGCTCGATCAGCTCCGCTCGGAACAATTCCTCGGCCAGTGCGTGGAACTGCTCGTGCCATTCCTGAATGGACGCGGACTCCTCGGCGCGCGTGTGCACCGTGCTGACCAACCGGCCCAGTTGCTCCAATTCCTCGACCAGCCACAACAGCCGATCAGCCAGCCCCGAGCCCAGCACTTCGCCGTAGGAGGCCATCGAGTCGGCCAGGACCGCATCCAGGACCGCGATCAATACCGCGTCCTTGTCCTGGAAGTACCAGTACAGCGTGTTCGACACCACTCCGGCGTCGCGGGCGATCCGCGTCATCGACGCCGCGTCGTATCCCTCCTCGACGAACAACCGCCGGGCGGCCACCACGATCTCCGCACGCTTCTCTTCCCGATCCTGCGGACGTCTGTTGCGAGGCATCTCCAGTCCTGACCTAGTACCGGCCCCGATGCTATCTTGACCGGCCCCCAAGAACGGCCTCGGCAGGCGAACGGTCAAGCAAGCGGTCCAACGAACACCCTCAAATGCCGCAGATCGCGTATTCGGAGCACTGTCCGAGCGCCCTCGTTACCCCGGATAACGCGCTGTTATCCGGGGTAGTGCATCTGCCGACCTCCGGCTATAGCGCCCCAGCCGTGCGCGAAGTGGCCCCGTTATCGGGCCATGACCCATATCCGTTGCTTTTTCGGCGGTTACTACCGGGACCCCCACCCCTGCCGGGGCGCGGTGATCCCTTCGGTTTGCGTGGGCATCGGGCAGGTGCGGCCGGGCCGGAGCGGGCGCGCCGTTATTGCCGGAACCGGTGGCCCATACCCGTTTCGGTCAGCAGATGCCGCGGGTGGGACGGGTCGTCTTCGAGTTTGCGCCGCAACTGGGCCATATAGACGCGGAGATAGTGGGTTTCGGTCTGATACGCCGGCCCCCACACCTCGCGCAGCAGCTCGGTGCGGCCGACCAGTTTGCCGCGGTTGCGCACCAGCATCTCCAGCACCCCCCACTCGGTGGGTGTCAGATGTACCTCGGCGCCGCCCTTCACGACCTTCTTCGCCGACAGGTCGACAGTGAACGAATCGGTCACCACCACCGGTTCGTCGATTTCCGCCGAGGCCGCCGCTCGCCGCAGGGCGGCGCGCAAGCGGGCCAGGAACTCGTCCATGCCGAACGGTTTGGTGATGTAGTCGTCGGCGCCCGCGTCGAGCGCGTCCACCTTGTCGGCCGAATCGGTGCGGGCGGAGAGCACGATCACCGGCACCCGGGACCAGCCACGCAACCCGGCCAGCACCTCGATACCGTCGATATCGGGTAGCCCCAGATCGAGGACTATCACGTCGGGCCGGCGTTCGGTGGCCGCGCGGAGCGCGCCCGCGCCGGTGGACGCGGTGACCACCTCGTATCCGCGCACCGACAGGTTGATCCGCATGGCGCGCAGGATCTGTGGTTCGTCGTCCACCACGAGGACGGTCGTGTCCGCTCCCGGTCCGGCATCCTGCTCCGGGGGAGTCTTCATCACCGCACCTCCGTCGCCGGTCCGTCCGCGTCGACGTTACCGGGCGCGACCGCCAGGTCGACGGTGACCGTCAGTCCACCCCCGGGGGTGTCGGTGGCGGTGACGACGCCGCCCATGGCGACCGCGAACCCGCGCACCACCGAGAGCCCGAGCCCCAGACCGCTGGTGTTGTCCCGGTCGCCCAGCTGCTGGAACCGATCGAACACCCGCTCGGTATCGGTGCCCGGCAGACCGGGTCCGTGGTCGACCACCCGGATGATCACCCGCCCGTCGGCCGTGGTGGCGTCCACTTTCACCGGGGACTCCGCGCCGTAGCGCAGTGCGTTGTCGACCAGATTGGCCAGGACGCGCTCCAGCAGGTCGGCGTCGGCCCGGACCGCCATCGATCCCACCTGGACCGTTACCCGGTCGAGGGAACTGCGCCGGGCCCCGCGCGGGCTGACCCCCACGCTGACCAGCGCCCGGTGCACGACCTCGTCCAGGTAGACCGGCCGCATCCGCGGCCGCACCACCCCGGCGGCCAGCCGCGACGAATCGAGGAGATTGCCGACCAGTGAGGTGAGTTGGTCCGCCGATTCCTCCACCGTGGCCAGGAGTTCGGCACGGTCCTCGGGGGAGAACTCGACATCGTCGGAGCGCAGGCTCGACGCGGCGGCCTTCACCGCGGCCAGCGGCGTGCGCAGATCGTGGCTCACCGCGGAGAGCAGGTCACGCCGTAGCCGATCGGCCTCCGCGAGCGCGGCCGCCTGATTGGCCTCCGCGGCGAGCTGCTGCCGCTGCACCAGCCCCACGGCCTGGTTGGCGACCGCCTCCAGGACGCGCCGGTCCCGGGCGCGCAGGGTCGGACCGCCCAGCAGCAGCCAGTAGTCGCCGTCGCCCACCTCCACCGCGGTATCGGCGGTGTCGGCGCGTTCGGGTGGATCGGTGCCGACCGTGGCGATCACCCCGTCGGTGTGGTGCCGCAGGCTCACCGCCCGCTGGGCGTAGGTCCGGCGCAGGCGGTCCAGCAGCGCGGTCAGATCGGCGCCGCGCAGCACCGAACCCGCGAACAGTGTCAGCAGTTCGGCCTCCCGGGACGCCTGACCGGCCTGTTCGGCCCGCCGGGCGGCGGTATCGACAAGGATGGCCACCGCGACCGCGACGACCAGCAGCAGGACCGCGGGCAGGAAACTGTTCGGTTCCTGGATGGTGACGCTGTAGCGGGGATCGGTGAACAGGACATTGAGCAGCAGCCCGGCGAGCAGCGCGGCGGCGATCGCCGGCAGCACGCCCCCGAACAGCGCGACTGCCAGCACCGCGACGAAGTACAGCGCGCTCTCGCTCACCAGATCGAGGTAGCGGTCGAGCCAGGCCGCGAGCAGTGCCGAGATCGCCGAGGGCACCACGAACGCGGCGACCCAGGCGGCCGTGCGCCGTGACCGCGGCCGCGGCCGCCGCCGGCGGCGCCGCCGGCCCGCCGCCTCGTGGGTCACCATGTGCACATCGATCTTGCCGGAGCGCTGCACCACCTCCGCGCCGATGCCCTCGTCCACCATCCGCGCCCAGCGGGAGCGCCGGGAGGTGCCCAGTACCAGCTGGGTCGCGTTGACCGTGCGCGCGAAATCGAGCAGGGCGGCGGGGACCTCGTCACCGACCACCGTGTGCAGTTCGGCTCCCAGATGCGCGGCGAGTTCCCGGACCGCCGCCATCTGCGGCGCCGCCACACCGGTCAGCCCGTCGCCGCGGACCACATGCAGCACGAGAAGTTCGGCACTGGATTTGGCCGCGATCCGTGCGGCCCGCCGGACCAGCGTCTCCGATTCCCGGCCGCCGGTGACCGCCACGACCACTCGCTCCCGGGCCTCCCAGGTGTCGGTGATCCGGTGGTCGGCACGGTACTTGGCGAGGGCCGCGTCCACCTGGTCGGCCAGCCAGAGCAGCGCCAGTTCGCGCAGCGCGGTGAGGTTGCCGCGCCGGAAGTAGTGGGCGAGTGCGGCATCGGCCTTGTCGGGTGCGTAGACATTGCCGAGGCCGATCCGCCGCTGTAATGCTTCCGGGGCGATATCGACCAGTTCGATCTGGTCGGCCGCCCGGACCACCGAGTCCGGTACGGTCTCACGCTGGACGACGCCGGTGATCTGCTCGACCACATCGTTGAGGCCCTCCAGATGCTGGATGTTCACCGTCGAGACGACATCGATCCCGGCGGCCAGCAACTCCTGGACATCCTCGTAGCGCTTGCGGTTCCGGCTGCCCGGGGTGTTGGTGTGGGCCAGTTCGTCCACCAGCACCAGTTCGGGTTTCCGCCGCAGGACCGCGTCCACATCCAGCTCGTACTGCACCGTCCCGCGATAGGGGATCGCGATGCGGGGCAGTTGCTCGAGGCCCTCGAGCAGTTCCGCGGTCTGCGCGCGCCCGTGTGTCTCGACGATCGCGGCCACCACGTCCTGGCCGCGGCCGAGCCGGCGATGCGCCTCGCCGAGCATCGCATACGTTTTCCCGACCCCGGGGGCGGCGCCGAGATAGATGCGCAGCTCACCCGGTGTGCGGTCGTGTGTCGTGCTCACGTCGGCATCATGTCATCCCGCATCCGCATCACGCGCCGCCCGCGGCGGGAGCGGGATAGCGGCGGTCCAGGTCGAGGTTGAGTTCGAGCACGTTCACCCGGGGTTCGCCGAGGAATCCCAGTGCGCGGCCCGCGGTGTGCGCCGCCACGACCTCGCGCACCGCGGCCGGATCGGCGCCCCGCGCCGCGGCGACCCGGCGCACCTGGATATCGGCGTAGGCGGGGGAGATGTGCGGGTCCAGGCCACTACCGCTGCCGGTCACCGCGTCGGCGGGGACCGCCGGTTCGGCGGGGGCGTCCCCGGCGATCGGCACGATGCGCCCGGCCGAGTAGTCCTCGCCGTAGCGGGCACATTCGACCCGGACGCCCTGGTATTCGGCCACGAACACCACAGGAGCCGCACCCCGGCGGGTGGGGCAGGGTTCGTTCACGCTGACCACTCGTTCGGGTGTCACCGTGCCGTCGTGGTGGAAGGTGCCCAGCACGGCCAGTACCGCCCCGACACCTTCCGGAGTACAGAACGGCCGTGCCCCGTTCATGTTCTCCCGCGCGCCGATCTCCCGGCTACGAGTGCACACCTGTGTCAGCAGGCTCGGCGCGAAACCGGCTGTTTCCGGATCGCCGCCGGCCGCGCGCGACGCCGGGTCGGCGGGCGTGTCGACGACGTCCTCCGGGCCGAGATTGCCCGGGCCGGAGGCCAGCGCGTCGTAGCCGTCGCCGGCGGCGGAGGGCCGGCTCTGGAAGTACCAGGCGATCGGCTTTCCGTCCGCATCGGTGAACGATTGGCCGATCAGCGAACTGCCGGCGATACGGCCGTCGGTTTCGATGATCGAACCGTCGGCCTTGTCGCTCAGCCCGGGGAGCCGGCCTACCGCCCAGACGCCGGCCGGATAGAGCAGACCGGTCACCAGGGTCAGCACCAGCAGCGCGCGCAGTGCCGCCAGATGCTGCCGGATCAGATCGGAGAGAGACATATCAGGACATCCCGGGGAGGTATTGGACGAAGAGGTCGATGATTTTGATCCCGAGGAACGGCGCGATGACCCCGCCGAGCCCGTAGATCGACAGATTGCGGCTCAGCAGGCCGGCCGCGCTGCCGGGTGTGTACCGGACACCGCGCAGCGCCAGCGGGATGAGTGCCACGATGACCAGGGCGTTGAAGATCACCGCGGACAGGATCGCCGACTGCGGGCTGGTGAGCCGCATGATGTTCAGCAGGTCGAGTCCGGGGAAGAGGCCGACGAACAGCGCCGGGATGATCGCGAAATATTTGGCGATATCGTTGGCGATCGAGAAGGTCGTCAGTGCCCCGCGGGTGATGAGCAGCTGTTTGCCGATTTCCACGATCTCGATCAGCTTCGTCGGATCGGAATCCAGGTCCACCATGTTCCCGGCCTCTTTGGCCGCCGAGGTGCCGGTGTTCATGGCGACCCCGACATCGGCCTGGGCCAGGGCGGGCGCGTCGTTGGTCCCGTCGCCGGTCATGGCGACGAGCCGGCCGCCTGCCTGCTCACGTTTGATCAGCTCCAGTTTGTCTTCCGGCGTGGCCTCGGCCAGGAAGTCGTCCACGCCCGCCTCGTCCGCGATCGCCTCGGCGGTGCGGGGGTTGTCGCCGGTGATCATGACGGTGCGGATACCCATCCGGCGCATCTCGGCGAAACGCTCCCGCATGCCCTGCTTCACCACATCCTTGAGGTGGATGACGCCGAGCACCCGGGCGTCACCGTCGGCGATCTCGCCGACCACCAGGGGAGTGCCGCCCGCGGCCGAGATCCCGTCCACGATGGTGCCCAGTTCGGTGGGTACCGTGCCGCCGTGGCCGCGGATCCATTCGGCCACCGAATTGGCCGCGCCCTTGCGTAACTGGTGTCCGTCCACATCCACCCCGGACATCCGGGTCGCGGCGCTGAACGCGACCCACTGCGCGTGGGTGAGTTCGCCGGCAGTGCGCTCCCGCAGTCCGTACGCCTGTTTGGCGAACACCACGATCGACCGGCCCTCCGGGGTTTCGTCGGCGAGGCTGGAAAGTTGTGCGGCATCGGCCAGCCGATCGGCCGCGACCCCGGCGAGCGGGACGAAATCCGCGGCCTGCCGGTTGCCGAGCGTGATGGTCCCGGTCTTGTCCAGCAGCAGCGTGTTCACATCGCCGGCGGCCTCGACCGCGCGCCCCGACATGGCCAGCACATTGCGCTGCACCAGCCGGTCCATTCCTGCGATCCCGATAGCCGAGAGCAGTGCGCCGATGGTGGTCGGGATCAGGCATACCAGCAGCGAGACCAGCACTATCCCGGTGATTCCGTAGCTGCCCAGCGCCAGGCCGTCCGGCACGCCCGGGTTGTTGTCCCTGGAGTAGATCGCCAGCGGCTGCAGGGTGACCACCGCGACCACGAAGATGATGGTCAGGGCCGCCAACAGGATGTTGAGCGCGATCTCGTTCGGCGTCTTCTGCCGGGCCGCGCCCTCCACGAGGGCGATCATCTTGTCGATGAAGCTCTGGCCGGGCTCCTGGGTGATCCGGACGACGATCCGATCCGACAACACGGTGGTACCCCCGGTCACGGCCGACCGGTCGCCGCCGGATTCCCGGATGACCGGGGCGGATTCACCAGTGATGGCCGATTCGTCCACCGAGGCGATCCCCTCGACCACATCACCGTCGCCCGGGATGACCTGCCCGGCCTCCACCACCACATGATCGCCGCGCCGCAGCTCCGGCGCCGGGACCGGCTCCTCGGCACCGGCCGCGCGCGGTGACCAGTCGGGCAGCCGCCGGGCGACCGTATCGGCTTTGGCCTTGCGCAAGGTATCGGCCTGCGCTTTTCCGCGGCCCTCGGCGACCGCCTCGGCCAGGTTGGCGAACACCACGGTCAGCCACAACCAGGCCACGATCGCCCAGGCGAAGAAGCTGGGTTCGGCGATCGCGAGCGCGGTCGCCCAGACGGCGCCGATCTCCACGATGAACATCACCGGATTGCGCCACAGCGTCCGCGGATCCAGTTTGCGCACCGCCCGCGGTAGTGCGGTCGGCAGCATCTGTGGATCGAGCAGTCCGCCGCGTACCGGTTTCTTCCCGGACTGCGGCCCGACGGCGGAACCGGGGTGTTCGAGGGTGGGAGTGGACATCAGTGGAGCCCTTCGGCGAGTGGCCCGAGCGCCAGCGCGGGCAGGAAGGTGAGAGCGACCAGGATCACGGTCACACCGACGACGAGGCCGACGAACTGCGGTCGATGGGTCGGCAGGGTGCCCTCCGATACCGGGGTGGCACCCTGCCTGGCGAGTGAACCGGCCAGGGCCAGGGCCAGGATCATCGGTAGGAAGCGGCCGAACAGCATGGCCAGACCGAGCGCGGTATTGAACCATTCGGTGTTACCGGTCAGCCCGCCGAACGCCGAGCCGTTGTTGTTTCCGGCCGAGGTGAAGGCGTAGAGCACTTCCGACAGCCCGCGCGGCCCGGAGTTGAGCATGGACGCGCGCTGCCCGGGCAGGGCCATCGCGGCGGCGGTACCGGTCAGCACGATCACCGGCGTGACGAGGAAATAGCCGGCGGCGAGTTTGATCTCGCGGGGGGTGATCTTCTTACCGAGGTACTCCGGTGTGCGCCCGACCATCAGCCCGGCGACGAACACTGTGATCACCGCCAGGATCAGCATTCCGTACAGTCCCGACCCGACGCCGCCGGGCGCGACCTCACCCAACTGCATATTGAACATCAGCATCATGCCGCCGAGGCCGGTGTAGGAATCGTGCGCCGAATCGACGGCGCCCGTGGAGGTCAGTGTGGTGGCCGCGGCGAAGGTCGCCGAATTCGCTACTCCGAAGCGCTGTTCGACACCCTCCGACGCTGCGCCTACCGCGGCCGGCACGGTGCCGTGGTGCCGGAGCTGGAAGAGGTTGACCAGACCGATGCTGAGCAGTGCCAGCACGGTCATGACCGCGGTGATGGCGAACCCTTGTTTCGGGCTGTTCACCATGCGGCCGAAGGTGCGCGGTAGCGAGAAGGCGATGACCATCAGCAGGAAGATCTCCAGCCAGTTCGTCCACGCGACCGGATTCTCGAAGGGATGCGCGGCGTTGGCGTTGAAGAACCCGCCACCGTTGGTGCCGAGATTCTTGATGGCCTCCTGACCGGCGACCGGTCCGCCGGGCAGGGTCTGAGTGGCTCCACCGAGGGTGGTCGCGACCTGATCGTGCAGGTGGAAATTCTGCACGACACCGCCGGCGATGAGCACCACGGCCGCCACACTCGCGATCGGGAGCAGGATACGCAGCGTGCCGCGCACCAGATCGACCCAGAAATTACCGAGTTCACCGGCCCGCGAGCGGGCGAAACCGCGGACGAACGCCATGGCTACGGCCATGCCGGCCGCGGCCGAGACGAAGTTCTGCACCGACAGGCCCGCCGCCTGGACCAGATGGCCGAGCGTGGATTCGCCCGCGTAGTTCTGCCAGTTGGTGTTGGTGACGAAACTGACGGCGGTGTTCCATGCCAGCGCCGCGGTCATGGGGGTGCCGGGGTCGGCGGGCACCAGTGGCAGCTTGTCCTGGACCAGTAGCAGGACGAACAGGAAGATCACGCTGATCGCGGAGAAGGCCAGGACGCTGCGGGCATACCCGCCCCAGGTCTGCTCACGGTCGGGGTCGGCGCCGATGATCCGGTAGATCCCCCGTTCGACGCGGGAGTGGCCGGTGCGGGTGTAGACGCGATACATGTAGTCCCCGAGGGGGACGTGCACCAGAGCCAGCGCGATCACCAGGGCGGCGACGAACAGCAGCCCGGCGGTGGTGGTACTCACTCAGAACCTCTCGGGGAACAGCAGGGCGGCCACCAGGAACGCGGTCACCAGAACGGCGAGGACCAGCCCGACGGCATTGACGATGTTCACAAGCGCTCCACCATTCGCTGCACGAATCCGAGCACACCGAACACCGCGACCGTGACCACGAGAAAGGCCAGGATCGACACTTTCGCCTCCGTTCCGAGAACCTGGGGCAGCGCGACGCGGCCGATCGGCCGCTGCTGCCGAACCGGATCGAAACTACGAGCCGCGCGGTACCCGGTCCGCGCCGTTGACGAGTCCTTTACGGGCCGCGTTTCCGCCTTGACGCCTTCCTTGCGCGTGCCGCCCGCCCGCTGTGATGTGCGTCGCCGCCGGTGGAAATACTGTTGTTTTCCGCCACGTGCATGGCCACCGTCGCCGACCGATCGATTCCTGTTACCCGGGAGCGATTGATCGCGGGTAGCGGGGCTGTGTGGAAAGTCTGTGCGCAGCTGTATCCGCGAACCCGCCCGCGACGCGGCGCCGAGGGCGCACGCTGTAGAGGAAGCGCAGGTGTTCGCCACGGCCGTCTGATCGGATCTGCCCCGGCACGGACAACGGAGGATCGCTCATGCACCCGTTCGCCTATGAACCGCTCGAACTCGTCCAGGCCGTCATCCTGGCCGTGCGGTGCGTCCTGCACGTGTATTCGTCGGGCACCCCGTGCGTACCCGTCTGATGGCGCCGGGAGCGCGGCGGGCCTGCCACTTCCGGCCGGGAAGCGGCAGGCCCGCGGAGCGACTTTCTCAGTAGCAATCGGTCGGTTCGCCCACCTTGACCACCGACAGCACCGCATCGCCTTCGCCGATCGGGGTGCCGGGCGCCGGTCTCTGCGCGACCACCACCCAGTTGCGGTCCACCACCTGCGACCGGCCCCGGCCGGTGGCGTCCTCGCTCCGGGAGTAGAAGACCCCGGCCGTCTGGATGAGGTCCTGTGCCGCCTGGAGGTTCATACAGACGACCGCGGGCATCGTTGCCTCGCGCGCGGTTTCCGCGACCGGGGGCGCCGTATCGGTTCCGGCCGATTGGGGCGCGGGCGCGGTGAGTGTGACGGTGGTGATCCGGACCGGAACCGCCGATGCGACAGCCGTGTACGACTCCGTATCCGGCTCGGGGGAACCGCAGGCGGCCAGTACCGCCGCGGCCGCCACGATCACGCACACGCAGAGTGTCTTCATGAGCATCCTCTCGACCTTCGATGAAGTGGTGTGGATCACTCGCAGATCGATCGGCTATCGATAGTTGTTACGCCGCGGCGTAAATCGGCGGCGCGGGCGTGGGGCCCGGAGAGCGCGGAAGGGCCGGACCCGCCGAGTGGCGGATCCGGCCCCGGAAAACTCGGGTCCCGCGAATTACACTGCGGCGGCGGCGAATCCGGCCCGCAGATCGGCGAGGATGTCCTCGATCCCCTCGATACCCACCGCCAGGCGCACCAGTCCCGGCGTGACACCCGAGCTGAGCTGCTCGTCCGGGGTCAGCTGGGAGTGGGTGGTCGAGGCGGGATGGATGACCAGCGAACGGACATCGCCGATATTGGCGACGTGGCTGTGCAGGGTCAGCGCGTCCACGAACTTCTTGCCCGCGTCGACACCGCCGGCCAGTTCGAAACCGACGACCGCGCCGGTGCCCTTGGGCGCCAACTGCTTACCCCGCTCGTACCAGGGGGAGGACGGCAGCCCCGCGTAGGAGACCGAGGTGACTTCCGGGCGCTCGGTAAGGAATTCGGCGACCGCCTGCGCGTTCTGGACGTGCCGTTCCACCCGCAGGCTCAATGTCTCCAGGCCCTGGCTGATCAGGAAAGCGTTGAACGGCGCGATCGCGGTACCGAGGTCGCGCAGCAACTGAACTCGCGCCTTGAGCGCGTAGGCCGGGGCGCCGAGGTCGGCGAACACGGCGCCGTGGTAGCTCGGATCGGGCTCGGTGAAACCCGGGAAGCGGGGGCCGTCGGCGCCGCGGACCGTCCAGTCGAAGGTGCCGCCGTCGACGATCACGCCCGCGATCGCGGCGCCGTGGCCGCCGAGGTACTTGGTCGCCGAGTGGACGACGATATCGGCGCCGTGTGCCAGGGGCTGGATCAGATAGGGGGTCGCGACCGTATTGTCGACGATCAACGGCAGGCCCGCGCCGTGCGCGACCTCGGCGATCCCGGGGATGTCGAAGATGTGGTTCTGCGGGTTGGACACCGTCTCGCCGTAGAAGGCCTTGGTGTTCGGCCGGATGGCGGTACGCCACTGGTCGAGATCGTCGGGATCCTCGACGAAGGAGACCTCGATACCCAGCTTGGGCAGCGTGTAGTGGAACAGGTTGTAGGTGCCGCCGTAGAGCCGGGGGCTGGAGACGATGTGGTCACCGGCGCCGGCGATGTTCAGGATCGCCAGGGTCTCCGCCGCCTGCCCCGAGGACACCAATAGTGCCGCGACCCCGCCTTCGAGCGCCGCGACCCGCTGTTCGACCGCGTCCTGGGTCGGGTTCATGATCCGGGTGTAGATATTGCCCGGCTCCGCCAGCCCGAACAGCGCCGCGGCGTGTGCCGTATCGCGGAAAGTGTAGGAGGTGGTCTGGTAGATCGGGAGGGCCCGGGCGTTGGTGCTCGTGTCGGGGTCCTGGCCGACGTGGATCTGCTTGGTCTCGAAGCTCCAACCGGCGGACGGGTCGGCCGGCGGGGTGGTTTCGGTCATCGCGGAGTTCTCCTGTAGGTGAGGAACGGGACGATCGCGCCGGACACAGCGAATTTGCCTCGGGCAGCACGCGTTTCCGGCCTGCCGCGGCCGGATGCGCCGCTGCGGCCCGTTCACGCTAGGGGTGGCCCTCGGGGAATGGCCACGGTTTTGTTCGCGCAGATTCCAATCATGCCGTGGTGGCGGGCCCCGCGCCATGCTTTCCGCCGTTCGGCCCGGTGCGCTCACCCGGCCGCCGCGCCGCGTGGTGCGTACATGATGATCGCGACCCCGGCCAGGCAGAACAGTGCCCCGGTGATATCCCAGCGGTCCGGCCGGAACCCGTCGAGCGCCATGGCCCACAGCAGCGAACCGGCGACGAACACCCCGCCGTACGCGGCGAGGATCCGGCCGAAGTTCGCGTCGGGTTGCGCAGTGGCGACAAATCCGTACAGCCCGAGCGCGATCACACCCGCGCCGATCCAGGCCCAGCCGCGATGTTCGCGCACGCCCTGCCACACCAGCCAGGCGCCGCCGATCTCGGCGAGGGCGGCCACGGCGAACAGCAGGATCGACCGGATAACGCTCATGCGGGCCGAGCCTACGAGACCCCCGCGTGCCGCGGGACGGGCACGGTTCGCCGGAGACCGGGTTCCGGCGAAAGCAAGACAAAACTGTAAATATGTCTTACAGTTGATACATGGTGGCAAATACGTATCGAGATCGGGCCCGGTTCGAATTGCGCTCCGGCGAAACCTGGCGCGAGCCGTGGACCATGTACGCGGCGCTGCGCGACCACGATCCGGTGCACCGTGTCGTCCCCGCCGACCACCCGGACAACGACTACTGGGTGCTCACCCGGCACGAACACGTGTACGCCGCCGCCCGGGACACCGGCACCTTCTCCTCGGGCGCGGGGCTGACGGTGGAATACGGTGAACTCGAACAGATCGGGCTCACCGGGAACCCGCCGATGGTGATGCAGGACCCGCCCGAGCACACCGAATTCCGCAAACTGGTCGCCCGCGGTTTCACCCCGCGTCAGGTCACCGAGGTGGAGCCGGTGGTGCGCCGGTTCGTCCGGGATCGGCTGGACCGGCTGGCCGCTCACGGCGGCGGCGATATCGTGGCCGAGGTGTTCAAACCGCTGCCGACCATGGTGGTCGCGCACTATCTCGGGGTTCCGGAGGAGGACCGCTCCCGTTTCGACGGCTGGACCGACGCGGTGGTCGCGGCCAGTACCCAGCGCACGGCGGACGCGCAGGCGGCGTCGATGGAGATGCTGGGTTATTTCGCCGATCTCATCAAGCGCCGGCGTACCGATCCGGGCGACGATACGGTGTCGCTGCTCGTCCAGGCCGGTATCGGCGCCGACGACGCCGATGTGGACGGTCTGGTCCAGATCCTGGCCTACACCTGGACCATGGTCGCCGGCGGTAACGACACCACCACGGGCCTGCTCGGGGGTGCGGTGCAGTTGTTGCAGCGCGACCCGCGGCAGCGCGCGGCGCTGGCCGCCGATCCGGCGGGCATCCGGGTCGCGGTCGAGGAGTTCGCCCGTCTCACCTCTCCCGTGCAGGGCCTGGCCCGGACCACGACTCGTCCGGTGGAGCTGGACGGCATGACGATTCCCGCGGGCCGTAAGGTGCTGCTCGTGTACGGCTCGGCGAATCGCGACGAACGGGTCTTCGGCGCCGATGCCGCCGAACTCGATATCGAGCGGGACCCGCAGCGCATCATGACCTTCGGGCACGGCCCGCATCACTGTCTGGGCGCGGCCGCGGCCCGGATGCAGGCACGGGTGGCGCTGGAGGAGCTGCTGGCGCGTTTCCCGGGCTACCACGTCGATATCGACGCGGTCACCTACGCGCCCGGACCGTACGTCCGGCGGCCGACCAGCGTTCCCTTCCGGTGCGCGGCGTGACCGATCGCCGCGATGACCCGCTGCCCCGGATCGGCGTCGTGGATGGTCCCCGCGCCCCGAACGGTGACCGGAGACCCGGTGCCGGGCTCGCCGGAGCCGCGCGATGACCGGTGACTGGTTGGCCGGCGGGCGGACCGAACTGGCCGCGGAACGGATTCTCGACGCGGTGCGTGCCCTGGTCATCGAGAAGGGCGCCGGGACGGTCGGCATGGCCGAGGTGGCCGAGGCGGCGGGCTGTTCGCGGGCGACCCTCTACCGCTACTTCGCCAACCGGCAGGCGTTGTATGTCGCCTTCGCCGGCCGGGAGGCCACCCAACTCCTCGCGCGGGTCTGGCGTGGCCGGGTGCCGGACGGCCCGGCCCGGGCCGAACTGCTGCTCGACGGACTGACCGCCACCCTTGCCGAGGCCCGCAAAACCCCGCATCTGGCTGTCTGGTTCGAACCCGCGAACGCGGGAATCGTGGCGCGGCTGTCGGATTCGTCAGAGGTGATCGACGAACTGGTCGCGGTCTTCATCACGCGACTGCGCCCGGACCTGTCCGCGGCGGCGGCGGATCGGCTGGGCCGGTGGGCGGTCCGGGTGATGATCTCCCTGCTGACCCTGCCACCCGCGACCGCGGACGAGGAGCGCGCCCTGCTGCGCGATTTCCTGCTCCCGTTCCTGCTGGGTACGGCTCCGGCGGCCCGGTAGCGCCCGGACGACCTGCGCCACCCCGGGCCGTTCCAGCGCGACGACGCGGCGTGGCGCGGTAGCTTTGCGCCATGGACGCGATCTCCGGTCTGGACTACCCGCTGCTGCTCGCCGATTTCCAGGGCGAATTCCTGGCGTCGATTCCGGATGCCGATCCGGTGGCGCAGATCCCGCACTGTGGTGACTGGACGGTCCGCGAACTCGTAGAGCACCTGGCCTTCGTCCATCACTGGGCCGCCGCGAACGCCCGCGCGGAGAAGGCCGAACCGCTGGGGGAGGGCCCGTTCGACCTCGCCGCCCACTACGCCGCCTGCGCGACCGAACTCCGCGAGACCCTGGCGGCCCTGGACCCGCGGGCCCAGGGCCGGATTCTCGCGCACCCCGAGCCCACGGCGCCGGGACCCGCATCGTTCTGGCGCCGCCGGCAGGTGCACGAAACGCTGATCCACGGGCACGATCTGCGGGCGGCGATCGCGGGGAAGGCGGCCCGCGGCTCGATCCGGGCGGTCCCCGAGGTGTGGGCGGATACGGTGGACGAGGTGGTGGAGGTGTTCTATCCGCGGCAGGTGGGGATGGGCAGGCTGGAGCCGCTCGAGGTGGCACTGCGGTTGGTGGCCACCGACCTCATCGACCCGGTCGAGTGGGTGCTCGGCGATTCGGAGTCCACGGCCGGCACCGTATCGGGGACGGCCGAAGGATTGGCACTGCTGCTGTGGGGCCGGGCGAGTGCGGACGAAGCGGGCGTCGATATCGCCGGCGACACCGGCCAGGTCGAGGAGATCCTCGGTCGGCCGATCGTGCCCTGACAGCCACCATGCCCCGATAGCCGGGCGATACCGCCGCCGCCGCGGCGGGCCACGCCCGGGACGGGGACCGGCTGGTGCCGCTTTCGGGTAGGTACGTTGCCCAGGTTCGCCGTAGGCGAAGGCGACGAACGAACTGGGGCTGTACGCGAACGCTGCTATCCCAGCTCGGCGAGACTGCGGGACCAGCGGCCCAGCTGCGCGGTATCCACCGGTTCGTACCGCGGGTCCTGCCGGGTCGCCGCGAGCACCTCGTGGCCGAGCCGCCGGATGCGCTGATGCCGGGTCCAATGCGCCCGCGTCCATTCCGGCTCGTTGTGGGCGGCGTCGATCGCGCCCAGAGTGGAACCCATCAGTTCGAATTCCAGCTCCCGCCGAGCGGCATCCTGCGGGTCCGGCGGTGTGCCCGCCCGGTGCGGTGGTGTCGTATGCGAGGAGTGCGCTCGACCTTCGCGTGGAGCCCGGCCCGGGGATATGCGGTGCAGGAGGTGACCGATGACCTCCAGCACCCGCTGATCGTTGCGCAACAGCACCCGCCGGTGGGCCCGCCGGTCGACCGCCCACAGCGCGGCCAACCCGACCACCACACCGATCACGCTCTCCAGCAGGCGGTCGCGCAGCACCGGGAACATATCGCCGTACTGTCCACCCCCACCCATCAGCAATGCCAGCGGCGTGATGAAGACGACCGCGAGCCCGTAATTCCGGGCGACGAACATCTCGATCGCGAATTGCAGGGCCATCAGGATCAGCACCAGCGCCCAGTTTCGGGGTTCCAGCGCGTAGAGCGCGGCGAACAGCACCAGTCCCAGCGCGGTACCGCCGATTCGATGGACCCCGCGGTAGGTGCCGCGTACCCGGTCCGGGCCCTGGTGCAGCAACACCGTGACCGTGAGGACCGCCCAGTCCGGGCGGCCGAGATCCAGCGCGACGGTCGAACAGCCGGCGAGGAGCGCGGCGACCCCGATCCGGTTCGCCGAGACCACCGCGTGGCTGTCCGGCGACAGCGACCGCAGGAGCCGGTAGCGCAGCGACGGCCGCGGTGTCGGTGCGGGTCGGCCGGTATCGAAGAGCAGATCCGATTCGTCGTCGGCGGTCCTGTTGCGGTGCAGCGCGTCGGCGAAGGTGCGCTGGGCGCCGGTGAGCGTGGCGGCGAGACCGCCGGCGCCGGTGCGCCGGGCGTCGTCGAGCAGTGCCCATGCCGTCTGTACCTTCATCGCGGTCGCGTAGCGCGCGTCCACCAGGCCCGCGGCCCCGGGGTTGAGGGCGGCGTAGTCGTCCACCGCGGCGACCGCGGCGGCCACCGCCCGCTCCTCCGGCGGATGGGCCCGCGTCAGCGTCGCCGACATACCGACCAGCAGGGCACTGACCCCGCCGAGGGCCGTCCACAGTGCCACCTGCCCGGGTGGGACGCCGTGTCCGGTGATCAGCGAACCGACCCCGGCGGCCAGGACGAAGAAGAACCCACCGGGCGGACCCAGCCGCAGCGCCGAGTTCACGAAGGTGCCGGTCACCGCGACCGCCGACATCAGCAGCACCAGGAGAAGCTGCCACCAGTGCGTGCCACCCGAGTCGAGCCGCTGGTGGATCAGTTCCCCGGTGAGGCCGCCGGCGACCGCCGAGAGGGTGAGCGCCAGCGCGGCCGCCCCGACGACCCGCCAGCGGCGCCGGTAGACCTGGCCTTCCCCGAAGATGACCGCCAGCGCGCCCGTCGCGGCCATCAAGCCCTGTTGTTCGTGCCCCAGGGCCACCGCGACCAGCGCCGGCGCACCGAATGCCAGGGCCGCGCGCGCCGCTCCGGGCAGTCGCCGCCCGGCGGGCGGCAGACCGAACAGCACCGAACGGGCCGGAGCCGGTGAGGGAAGCGTCGGTCCGTCCGGAGCCACCATTCACCCTCTCCTCACCTGGCCGTTCACTCCTCGGTGACGAATCCTTGCGCGACCATCCAGTCGCGCGCCACCTCCGCGGGCTCACGGCCCTCGACATCGACCTGCCGGTTCAGTTCCGTGATCGACTCGTTGGTCAGCAACCGGGAGATGGGTGCCATGAGCTCGGCGATCCGCGGATGCGCCCGGGCGAAATCCGCACGCATCACCAGAGCGGCATTGTACTTGGGGAAGAAAGAGCGATCGTCGCGCAGCAGGACCAGGTCGAGTCCGGGGATACGGCCGTCGGTGGCCGCGACCGAGCCGAATCCGCACTGCGCGGCGTCGGCGGTCGCCTGATAGACCACCGCGTCCTGGACGATTCGCTTGGGCACCTGCCCGCCGTCGATGCCGTAGGCGCGGGTGAGTCCCGGGAATCCGTCCTGGCGGACATTGAACTCGGTGCCCACGCAGATACTCGCCGCGGCGGGGTCGGTGGTGACCAGGCGCGCGTAGTCCGACAGGGTCCAGGTGCCGGTCCTTTCCGCGGTGCGCCGGGCGGTCGCCAGCGCGTAGGTGTTGTTCATGGGCGCCATCGCCGTCCACGCCATGTCGTGCGCGGCCAGGTCCGCGTCGCGCACCGCCGCGAACTGGCCCTGTTCGTCCGGGACCGGTTTCTCGTTGCCGAGATAGTTGACCCAGCCGGTTCCGGTGTAGTCGTAAGCGATATCGATCTGCCCGTTGACCTGGGCGTCGCGCAGACTGTTGGAGCCCTGGATATCGGTGAGATCCCGGACTTCGGCCCCGGCCGCGACCAGCGCGTATTCGATGATGTAGCCGAGGATGTTCTGTTCGGTGAAATCCTTGGAGCCCACCGTGACGGTGACACCCGCCAGCTCCGGGTCCGGGCGGATACTGCCGGGCCCGACCGGTAGCGGCACCGCGCTCCCGGCCTGCAGACCGCATCCGGCCAGTAGCAGTACCGCCGCCAGGAGCAGCAGCCGTGCCGATCGGACGGTTCTCATCGCAGCCCCCGCGGGCCGAGGAACCGTTCCGCCACCGCACCCAGCCAGTCCACCAGCAGGGCCAGTGCCACCGCGAGCACCGCGCCGACCACCAGCGTGACGTTATCGCGCAGTTTGTAGCCGGTATCGATCAGAATTCCCAATCCGCCCGCGCTGACCAGGAACGACAGCGTGGCGGTGCCGACGGCCAGCACCAGCGAGGTGCGTAACCCGGCCAGGATGAAGGGGACGGCGAGCGGGAACTCGATCCGGCGCAGGACCGTCACCGCCGACATCCCCTGTCCGCGCCCGGCGTCCACCAGCATCGGATCGACTTCCTGGTAGCCCAGGATCGTGTTGCGCAGGACCGGCAGCAGCGAATAGAACGCGATCGGCGCCACCCCGATCCAGAACCCGGTGGTGCGGGTGGCGAGATAGAACAGCACGATCAGCCCGATCGCCGGTGCGGCGGCCCCGATATTGGCGATACCGACGACGAACGGGGCCAGCCGGCGATACCCGGGCCTGGTGAGCAGGGTGCCCAGCGGGACCGCGACCAGCACCACGAGCAGCACCACGGTGGCGGTGATCAGGATGTGCTGCCAGGTGACGGTGGCGATATTGCCGGCGTTGAGGCTCGCCTGCTGGGTGAGGGTCAGGTCGCGCCGGAACGCCCACACCAGAACGCCCGCGGTGAGCAGCGCGACGAGCACCGGCTGGACCAGCAACCGGAGCCGCTCGGCGCGCCACTGCGCCGAGCGCCGCCCCGGTGCGGTGGGCGCCACCAAGGTGGTCATGCCGGTACGTCCGTCGTCGTGCCGGTGCCGGGCTCGGTCCGCAGCGCGGCCAGGTGGCCGACGAGAGTGTCGATCGTGACCAGTCCCGCGTACTTTCCGTCCGGCCCGGTGACCACCGCGGTGGCGTTCCGGTCACCCAGCAGCGCCGCCAGCCCTTCCTGCAGAGTCGATTCGGCGGATAGTGTCTCGGCCGCGGTCCCGGCCCCGCCGACAGAGTCGGTGTGGGCGAGGTCGGTGGTGGTGATCCAGCGCAACGGCCGCCCCGCGGTGTCGAGCACCAGGGCGCGAGCCCCGTCCCCGATCGCGGTCCGCGCCACGTCGACCGGAGCGTCCTCGGTGACCGTGGCGCATTCCTCGAGCGTGACCTCCCGGATCCGGGTCAGGGTCAGCTGTTTGAGCGCGGCGTCGGAGCCGGCGAATCCGGCGACGGTCTGGTCCGCCGGGTCGGCCAGGATCGCGGCCGGCCGGTCGTATTGCAGGATCCGGGACCGGTCGCCCAGGACCGCGATCCGGTCGCCGAGTTTCACCGCCTCGTTGAAATCGTGGGTGACGAAGACGATCGTCTTGCCCAGTTCGTCCTGTAGCCGGAGCAATTCGTCCTGGAGCAGGCCGCGGGTGATCGGGTCCACCGCGCCGAACGGTTCGTCCATCAGCAGGATCGGCGGGTCGGCGGCCAGCGCCCGCGCCACCCCCACCCGCTGCTGCTGCCCGCCGGACAGCTGGCGCGGATACCGGCGCCGGTAGGTCCCGGGATCCAGCCCGACCAGTTCCAGCATCTCGTCGGTGCGGGCGGCGATGCGCTTGCGATCCCAGCCGATCAACCCCGGGACGGTGGCGATGTTCCGCGCGACGGTCATATGCGGGAACAAGCCCGCCTGCTGGATGGAGTACCCGATACCGCGGCGCAACCGGTCGGGGTCGATCTCGGCGGCGTCGCGGCCGTCGATGGTCACCGTGCCGGAGGTGGGCTCGATCAGCCGGTTGATCATCCGCATGGTGGTGGTCTTCCCGCAGCCCGACGGTCCGACCAGTACCACGATCTCTCCGGCCGGTATCGTCATCGATACCGCGTCCACGGCCGGATCCTGTTGTCCGGGATATTGTTTGGTGACGGCGTCGAGCACGATCTCGACCCCGGACACCGCCGCCGCGGTCGTACGGTTCGCCGAATCAGTCACGAATACCCCTCGAAATGGTGAAACGTCCGACGAGGACGAAGATCCCGTCGAGAACCAGGGCGAGTGCGACGATCAGCACGGTGCCCGTGAGCGCCTGCGGTACCGCGTTGGGGCTACCGAGCCGGGCCAGCCCGGAGAAGATCAGATTTCCCAGCCCGGGGCCCTTGGCATAGGCGGCCAGCGCCAGAATGCCCATGATCAACTGGGTGCTCACCCGCATACCGGTCAGAATCGACGGCCAGGCCAGCGGCAGTTCGATCGCGGCGAGCACCCGCAACCGGTTCATGCCCACCCCGCGCGCCGCATCCACCACCGCGGTATCCACCGCGGAGAGACCGACGAGAGTGTTGCGCAGGATCGGCAACAGCGCGTAGAGCACCAGCGCGGTCACCGTCGGCGCGACACCCAGGCCCATCAGGGGAATGAGCAGCCCGAGCAGCGCGAAAGACGGCACCGTCAGAATGGTGCCGGCCGCGGCGGTCGCGGCCGCCGAGCCGAGCGGGCTGCGGTACACCGCGACACCCACGGCCACGGCCACCACCGTCGCGATGAGCAGGGACTGCACGACCGCCGAGACGTGCAGATAGGAGTCGACGAAGAGCTGATGCCGTCGTTGCACGACGAAGCTCCACCACGTATCCAGGATCCGACCTCCCGTTCCGGCCTCCAGCGAGGCTATCGCGACCGCGCCGCCCCCGGACGGGTTTTCCCGGAGGACGTGCGACCGCCGAGCCGGCGACGCGGCGCGCGACTACCGCGGGAGACGGTTCGTACGGTGACGATGACACACGACGAACGACCGGATCGGTGCCACGCCTGGATCAGTTGCGGGCGAGCGCGCGGTCGGCGAGTGCGCCGATGATCGGCGCGAGCGTTTCGGCGTAGCCGACGGTGAGGTGATTGTCGTCGCGGAAGACCAGGTTGTCCCCGATAACAAGCGGGCAGTCGTAGGG
Organism: Nocardia sp. NPDC050799; assembly: GCF_040654015.1. Classification (NCBI taxonomy): domain Bacteria; kingdom Bacillati; phylum Actinomycetota; class Actinomycetes; order Mycobacteriales; family Nocardiaceae; genus Nocardia; species Nocardia sp. NPDC050799. Next base: position 83,427 of record NZ_JBFAHF010000015.1, on the reverse strand, counting down.
GGTGCAGAACAGTGAGGTCAGATCGGCGTACTGTCCGCCACCGCCGGTGGTTGCCGCCTGCTCGGCCGCGATACCGGCATCGTTCAGCGCATCCGGTCGTGCCGGTGCGCAGGCCGCGGAATCGTCGAGATGTTCGGACAGACATATCGGGACATCGGTGTGCGGGTCGGGGATCGACCCCAGCACGAGCACGGCCGCACCGGTTGCGCGCAGCCGGGCGACCAGGCGGTGCAGGCTGTCGATCCAGGCCGGGTCGTAGGAAACAAAGCCGAAGTCGGCACCATATCGCCGGGACATGCTCACCACGATCAACCGCGGTCGCTCGGCCTGCAGCCGGGCCACGATCTCGTCGCGCCACTGCTCGCATTCGGTGTACTCCCGGCCCAGGTAAGGACTGGTGATGGGCAGGTCCAGGAGCGGGCAGGTGACCTTGGCCATGGTCTCCAGCCGCCAGTGTCGCGCCGCGGTGATCTGCTCGAGCGCCGGCTGCCACATCGCGGCATGGGAATCGCCGACCAGGGCCACCGTGGTGGCCGAGTCCGGATCGCCGGAGGCGCACTCGGCCTGGCCCACCTCTCGCCAGGACCGTACACAGCCGTTCACGAATACGTCCGCTTTGCTCCCGGCCGCGTCGGCGAGCGAGGGGGTGAGATTCGAAGGGACGGGGCCGGTTGCGGCCGATGCGGCAATAGCGGCCTGCGCTTGTGCGACCTGCTGCCGGACTGCTGCCTCGCCGGGGTCCGTGGTCGGTGTGACCGGTGCGCTGGGTGCGGTGAGGGCAAGGGCCGGAGCCGCCGTACCGCGGCCGGCCGGGACCGGCACGAGTACGAGCAGTGCGAGCGCCACGCCGCCGGCAACAGCCGTGATCGCCCCGCCACAGGCGAGGCTGCGCGCGGCCGAACCGCGTAAGGGAACGGCGAAACGGGCCGGATTCTCGACCAGCCATAGTGTGAGCATGGCGAGTCCACCCGCTATCGTGACCGCGCCCAGCGAACCACCGAGTCCGAGCGGATGGCCGACCACCCAGGGCGCGAGCAGTAACACCGGCCAGTGCCACAGGTACCACGAGTAGGACCCGCGGCCGATCGCCCGTAGCGGGCCGAGTGCCAGCCCGCGCCCGACACCGAACCGCGGAGTGACGCAGCCGGAAATGATCACCAGTACGGTCCCTGCGACGGGTAGCAGCGCGGCGGTTCCGGGATATCGGGTGTGCTCGTCGAACCAGGTGCAAGCGGCGGCGATCAGCAGCAACCCGACCCACCCGGCCAGAGCGGCCGGAATCTTCGGCAGCCGGGACCACATCGCCGCCGACAGCGCGATCACGCCCCCGGCGGCCAACTCCCAGGCCCGGGTGGGCAGCGAGAAGAACGCCCACGACGGGAGCGTGCCGGTCCAGCTCAGTGAGGTTGCGAAGGAGAACGCGGCGACGATCAGGAGAACGATCAGATACGGCTGCGGTGCCGCCGAGCCGGTGTGGTGCCGTCGCGCGAACCACGCCGTCGCGGCGATAAGCACCGGCCAGAGCAGATAGAACTGCTCTTCCACACCGAGCGACCAGAAGTGTTGATACGGCGACGGAAGCACATCGCCGGCAAGATAGTCGGTGCCGCGCAGCGCAAACCGATAGTTCCCCGCGTATAGCGCGCTGGCGATCCCGTCGCCGAGTACCCGGCGGGCCGGCAGGGGCGGCAGCAGCACCGCGGCCGCCACCGCGGTGGTGACGAGGACAATTCCTGCCGCGGGTAGCAGTCGCCGGGCCCGCGCGCCGTAGAACAAGACCAATCCGATAGTGCCGGTGGTCGCCGTTTCGCGATAAAGGATTCCGGTGACGAGAAAGCCGGAAATGACGAAAAAGACATCCACGCCGACGAATCCGCCACCGACCCCGGGCATGCCCGCGTGAAAAAGCACGACGGCCACCACGGCAACTGCTCTCAATCCTTCGATATCGGGCCGGAAGTATCTCCGCGGCACCGCGTTATCGCCGCGGTCCGCACGCCGATCACCTAATTCGCTGCCGACCGCCACGGTCATGTGCAGCATTGTTATCGGTCTTGATGTTGTTGTCACGACAACGCACCGCGTGCGGATATTCCTGTCCGAGTTCTCCCGGTCGTGCTCGACGCCATCCACGGACAAATCGACGAATCGGGGGAGTGTCCGGTCAACGGTGGATACGATTCCGGTGTCGGTCGGCTACCGGTCGGGGTGATCCGGCCTTCGCCCGACACCGCACATGGGGACTGTGGATCGCGAGTCTGTTTCCGGCCTGATCCGCTGACCGGATGGCGAGTGGGAAAGGTGCCGCGCCGGTGACACTCGATGCCGTGACCAGGAAGAAAGCCGAGCAGCCGACGGTGGCGGAGCTGGTCCGGATAGGCGAGAGACAACCTTGTCCACGACCCGGCCAGGCCGCTCTCGGCTACCGCCGCGAGGGTCGGCAAGCTGCCGTCGCGACCGACTGAACCTGCCGCGCATGCTGATGACCGGATGCCGGGCCAGTTCTCGAGCGGCCTCGGCTTCCGCTACCGGACCTTTCACCCGGACTCCGCCGCGGCTGATCTCCGGGGGCCCCGCAGGAGTGCACGGGCATTGTCGGATCGGGAAACGGTGGGAAAATCGGCGAATTGTCGATGAGTAAACGCGAAAAATTCCAGATCCCGGCGCGTAGAATTCAAGCGGGTCGGGACACTATCTGGAGCCCATCATGACGACAAAGAATTCACACACGAAGTTCGCCCGGTTGGCGGCCGCCGCCGGTATAGCCGCAGTTGCCGCGATTCCGGTCGTCGCAGCCGCGCAGCAAGCGCCTACCGCGCAGGCAACCACGCCCACGTCTGCAACCCAACTCGTCGACAGCCCTGGCTGGGGTGGTGGCGGTTGGGGTCGCGGCGATGGTTGGGGCTGGGGTAATGGCGGCTGGGGTCGCGGCGGCTGGGGTTGGGGTAATGGTTGGGGTTGGGGTAATGGCTGGGGTTGGGGAAATGGCTGGGGCTGGGGTTGGAGTCCTGGCTGGGGTGGCTGGGGCAGCTTCTGACGCCGGTGACCGTGCCCGGCGACGCGCATCGTGCCGGGCTCGGTGACATCCAGTAACCGATCATGTGAAGTGAGGTGCGACCAGCCGGACTGGAGCTGGTAACGAGATGAAGATCGTATGCGTCGGTGGCGGGCCGGCCGGGTTGTACTTTGCCATTTCGATGAAGCGGCGCGACCCGGCCCATGCCATCACGGTGATCGACCGCGATCCCCCCGGGGCCACCTATGGCTGGGGCGTTGTGTACTGGGACGACCTGCTCGACATCCTGTACCGGAACGACCCCGAGAGCGCCCGGGCGGTGCGTGCCGAGTCGGTCGTATGGCGTGAACAGGCAATTCACTTGGGCGACCACCGGATTGCACATTTCGGGGGTTACGGGTTCAGCATGGGGCGCGCGGCGTTGCTCGACGTACTTTCCCGTCGGGCGAGCGATCTCGGCGTCGATGTCCGGTACGGGCGAGAGGTCCACGATCTGTCCGGATTCGACGACACCGATCTCATCGTCGCCTCCGACGGCGCGAACAGCCGGGTACGACAGCTGGGTGATGATTGTTTCGGTACGTCGGTCACACTCGGCGAGAATCGATATATCTGGCTCGGTACGGACGAGGTCTTCACCCGATTCACCTTCGCCTTCGAACACACCTCGGCCGGTTGGATCTGGTTCCATGCCTACCCGTCGGTTGCCGGGAAGATCAGCACCTGCATCGTCGAGTGCCAACCGCACACTTGGCATGGACTGGGATTCGACTCCCTGGACGATCCGGAAACGGTGCGTGTTCTGGAGAACATCTTCGCGCGCGTTCTCGGCGGTCATTCGTTGATCAGCAAGGCACGAGGCGAGTTCGCGAAATGGAGCCGCTTTCCCGAGGTGACCAACAAGACCTGGTATCACGACAATGTCGTGTTGCTCGGCGACGCGGCGCACACGACCCACTTCACCATCGGTTCCGGGACCCGGTTGGCTATCGTCGACGCCGTCGCGCTCGCACAGAATCTGTACCAGTATGCCGAGGTCGCCGATGCGCTGGAGAATTACGATGCCCAGCGGCGCGCCGCACTGCGCCCGATCCAGGCCGCCGCCCGGGCCAGTATGAACTGGTTCGAACACGCCGACCGGTATCTCGACCGTAGCGCCGTACAGTTCGCCTATGCGATGGCGGCCCGGCACGGGCCGCAGGTGCCGTGGCGATATCAGCTACACCTGCTCACACAGGTATCCGCCGTGCGCAGGGTCCGGCGTGCCGTGGACTCCGGACAGCGATGGTGGCGGGCTGCCCGACGGGGGGAATCCGCGATGGCATCGCCCTCGCCGCGACGCCCACGCGGACCGATCCCGACCGATCGGTCGGAGTCCTGATCCCGCATACGCCGAGCATTTCGCGGTCACGGGCCGTCCGCGGAAGAAACAATCGACCTGTCGAGGGGTGACCGACGGGCCCGGCCGGCGGGGTCGTTGGGTTTCAGACGCCGGGTGGACCGGCTTGCTTTTCATCCGCGGTTTGTCGGTCCTCACCCATGATTTCCCGAAGTGCGGTGGCGATGATCTGCCGCACTGGCCGCTGCGCTTCGACTCATTTGTCACCTGCGTGGGACAGAAGAGACGATCACACGATGAGCCGTCCTGTTACCGCTGAGATTCCGATCGGTCCCGTGGATGTGCCCGAGGTGGTCGAGGCGCTCGCCGGTGCCGACACGATAACCCCGGTGTGGCGTAACGAGCTCGGAGGTCTGACGTTTCGTCTCGAGGGCGAGGTGGTCAGGTATGCCAAGTGGGTTGCCGCGGGCACACCGGAGATCGATCTGCGCGGCGAGGCGGAGCGGCTGACTTGGGCGCAGCAGTGGGTGACCGTCCCCCGGGTCCTCGAGCACGGGGCCGACGAGCAGGGCGCCTGGTTGGTTACGGCGGAAGTCGCCGGACGCTCCGCGGTGGAGCCTCGGTGGATCGCGGAACCGACGACGGCGGCGGCCGCGATCGGGGCAGGGTTGCGCCGGCTGCACGAGCGCCTACCTCTCGACCGATGCCCGTTCGAGTGGAGTGTCGGAACACGACTCGTGCGCGCCGATGAGCGTATCGCCGAAGGGGAGGGACCGGCGGACCGGTCGCCCGAGTACCGGCATCTGAACGTCATGGAAGCCCGGGCACGGATCGGCGATCCGCCCGCGATCGACCGCCTCGTCGTCTGTCACGGTGACGCGTGCGTTCCGAACACGTTGTTGCACGACGACGGCGGGTTCGCCGCGCATGTGGATCTCGGCTCGCTGGGGGTGGGCGACCGATGGGCCGACCTCGCGGTCGCGGCATGGAGCACGGAGTGGAATTACGGCCCGGGATACGACGGGATCCTGTACGAGGCGTACGGGGTCGCGCCGGACCCCGAGCGCATCGATTACTACCGCCTGCTGTGGGATATGGCCTGAACATCCGTGCGCCGGGACCGGTGAGATCGCTACTTACGCGGTCCGGTCCGGCTCTTCCTCATCCCCAGGTGAGGGGGTCGAGGTGCAGGTAGAAGTCCAAGCGCTCGCGGTCCAGGTCGAGGCCGTACCCGGCCGCGAACAGCGTGTCGGCGGTCAGTGCCTGCTCCTCGTTCTCCCAGGTTTCCCGCGCGTTGGCGAGCAGGAGCGCCAGATCGGCATAGCGATCGGCGGACCCGAGACGGCCCAGATCGATGAATCCGGACACCTTCAGCGTTTCCCGGTCCACGACGATATTGGGCAGGCACAGGTCGCCGTGACAGACGACCGTGTCCGCAGCCTCCTGGGCGCGCATCCGCGCGATCTCGGGTTCGAGGCGGGCCAGCAGTTCCGCGGCCGGCGTGTGCTGCTGCTCGACGGGGAGAAACTCCGGGTTCACGGCATTCCGGCCGACGACGTCACGCGCCACGGCGACCATCGTCTCCAGGCCGCGGTCGTACGGGCAGCGTTGCGCCGGTAGTTCGTGCAGCCCGCGCACCGTGCCGGCGATATGTTCCCAGGCCGCGCGGAGGTCCGTAGCCGAGAGTCGATCCGCGGAAACGCCGGGGACGGCACCGGTCACCAGCAGTGCTCCCGCCTCGCCGGAGTGCCAGTCGAGCACCCGTGGGCCCGGCACGTCCTGGTCGGCCAGCCACTCCACTCGGTCGTGCTCTGCCTTCAGCACGGCGGCCTCCGCGGCCGGAACGCATTTGGCGTATCGGGTGGCGTCCGCGTCGCGAAAGACTGTGGCGCCCGACTCGCCGGTGGTGACAGGTGACCAGTCTTCGATGGTGTATCCCGCACTCGCCAATATCGTTCGCGGGTCGTGGCCATCACTCATTCCGGCCACTCTAACCAGCCCGCCTCCGCGCTTGTCGGCCCGAAGGCGGCGCCCGCGCTCGGTCCGGGGCGACCAGTGGCCGAGACACGCATATGGGCGCCCCCCGCGTGCGTGGGAACAGCCCGACACCACCCGTGAGTATCCGGTGCGCCGGTAGGCTGCCGCAGGTGACCGCGTCGGATTCCGGAGATCCCCTTTCTGCCGGTGTGCTGCCGATGGAGCAGTACATCGCGGGTCTGGTCCGTAAGCGGATGGCGGCGGGGGTGTTGTTCCGCGACGGGAAGGGTCGAGTGCTGTTGGTCGAGCCGTCTTACAAGCCGAACTGGGAGATTCCCGGTGGTGCTGTGGAGGCCGATGGGTCGCCGTGGGAGACGGCGCGGCGTGAGGTATTCGAAGAGCTGAGTTGGCGTACTTCGGTGGAACGGTTGCTGGTGGTGGACTATGTGCGTCCACAAGATCATCGACCCGAAGGTGTCGTGTTCGTCTTCGACGGTGGTGTCATGGCTGAGCGCGACGTCGCCGGTATGACTTTTCGCGAGGGTGAGATCTTGTCCGCCGGCTTTCACACCTTGCAGGAAGCTGCCGAGCGGGTGAAGCCGTTGCTCGCCGATCGGCTTGCTGCTGCGCTGTCCGCTGCCCAAGAGGGTGCCACTGTGTTGTGTGAGCAGGGCCGACGCCTTACCTGATGAATACTCCTTCGTGCGGGTGGTCCTGGGTCATGCGGACTCAGGCAACCGATTGGCGGCAGCTCCCCGGATTGTCTCGCCGGTCATGTGCTGTTTGCCGGCTGCGAGATAGAGGCTGTCGTGGATGCCGTCGGCGTACATCAGGCCGCCCAGGTCCCGGCGAGTCTTCGCAACCTGGCTGTCGGCGCGGAACCCGGCGGCGCCCAACAGTAGGGAGAGGTCTTTGAGGGCCAGGTTGGCTGCATCGATACCATGGGCTTTTGTCTCGGCGCTCCACCGTTCGGCATGCTGATAGCCGGATGCGGCGAGGTCGGCCGCGCTGGCGGCTGCAAGCAGGGCCGTGACGATCTGGGCGTGCCCTCGGCCGATTGTTATGAGCGCCGAGTCCCGCACTCGCGTGATGTCACCTGTATCGCGTCGGTCGGCGAGAGCGGTGACCACGGTGTCGAACACCGCGGCGGCGCCGCCCAGCGCGGTGGCGGTGACCAGTGGCCGATAGTGGGCGAAGTGTTCGCGGAGCAGGGCCATTCCGTCGCCTCTCAGAACGTTCCCGGGCTGGATCGGGACCGCCCGGAGATCGAGGGTGCCCCAACTCCACCCGGCCAAGCCCGCAGGAGGGAACGTATGGCGGTGCAGCCCGGGTTCCGCAGCGTCGACCACAGCGGCTGCCAGGTAGCCGTCCGGCGCGCGGAAGAACAGCACGAACAGCGCCGCTTCGCTGAGGCGACTTATCCAAGTTTTGTGGCCTGTGACCAGCCATCTGCCTCCTGCGATGGAGGTTGCGCAGGTGCGGGCGGCGGCAGGGTTGGACCCGCCGTGTGGTTCGGTGATCGCGATCCCTGCCAGTTCACCCGAGAGGAGTCGAGGGATCCACTGCCCGCGGGCTTCCGGTCCGGCGTGGCGGGCGATGAGGGCCCCGTGGCCCAGGCCCGTGGCGTCACGCAGGTCGATATCGCGGTAGTCGCAAAGGAACTGTGCGAGCACCTGAACAGCGGCGACTGGTCGCCGGTGTCGAGGACCTCGCGGCGGGCGAGTCCGCTGCGGATGGCCAGCAGCCGGTACCTACGGTCTTCAGATCCCAGCGTCGCGGTCAACGGGTAGCTTTCGACCAGTTCATCGAGTGCACGAGCGAGGACGATCAATTGCTTCCAGCCGGTGCGATGGTGAGGGTCGAGCACAGACTGCAGGGGCTGAAGCCAGGTGTCGATGACCTCCGGCAGGCTGATGGTGTTCACGGTGCCTCCCCGTGCACTTCGGCGGGGTGGCCGTAGGCCAGGGCTCGAGGTGGGATGTCGCGGGTGACCAGTGACCCCGCTCCTACAAGGGCGTCGGCGCCGATGGTGACACCGGCCAGTATCACCGATCCAGTTCCTACCTTGGCGCCGGTATCGAAGCGGGGTGCAAGCAGTATCGGTTGGCGATGTGGGTCTCGCCAGGTCAGAGTCTTGTCGTCGATGGTGCGCACACCGGCGCCCAGGAATACCCGGTCGGCCAGTCGTGTGGAGCTGGTGATGTGTGAGCCGGGTGAGCACCGCACCTGGCTCCCGATCCGGGAAGCGCGTTCGATGCAGAGGTGGTGCCCGAGTTGTGTATCGTTACCGACAAATACGCCGGTGCGCAGCAGCGTGTGGTGTCCGATCACCGTGCCGGACCCGATACCTGATTCGGCATAAACCACAGTATTGCAACGGATCACAGCGTCGGAACCGATTATCGTGGTGCCACCGTGGCCGCCCCGGATCGACCCACGGCGTATCCGTGCTCCGGTTTACCGTGAACCACCCCGGGTCTGGTGCTCACCTTCTTTCTTGGGAAGGATGGGCGAATCATGCCTGCGAAGTACGACGAAGCGACCAGGGCCAAGGCTGTCCGGCTGGTCGTCGATCACCGTGACGACTACGACAGTGAGTGGGCCGCGATGAAAGCGGTCTCCGCGCGGTTGGGGATGACCACGGAGACCCTGCGCAAATGGGTGCGTAAGGCCGCGGTCGACGCCGGTGAGGCCGACGGGGTCACATCGCCACGACAGCGCCTGAATGAGTCGACTGTCTTCGGAAGCGCCACAGGAACCATCGCAGACTTATGTCACCAGCGGCGGAGTGCAGCCCGGAGCACATCAACAGCCGTACGGCTACCGTCACCGCGACTTCGACATCGGGTCGGCACGACCGACATCGCGGTGCCGAAATTGCGGCAGTAATCGTATTCTCTGAAACTGCTGCTCGAGCGCCGTAGACGCGCCGAACGGGTGCTGTTGCTTTATGGTTGTTCCTCGCGTTGTTTTTCGATCGCGTTTCTGATCAGCGTTCGCGCCGCTTCGCCGGTCATCGACTGGCTGGCCAGAGAATTGAATGATCGGTGGTAGATATCTATTTCCCGCGCCTGATTGATCTTCAGTTCCGCGGTGACGCCTTCTACCACGACAACGCGGCGATCGTACATGACGAAGTTCATGGCAGGGGCTGGACAGTAGGCGTGAGCCGGTACTATACCCAACAGCACGCGGGGCAATCCGATCACCGCCAGTAGTCGGTCCAATTGCCCTGCCATCACATCGTGGCAAGCCACACCCGTGGAAAGAGCTTGTTCGCCGATAAGAATATGAAACCTGCACTCTCCCCGGTAGAGTAGTTTTTGTCTTTCAAGCCGTTTCGAAACGCCTTCATCAAGATCATCTGGTATTCGATAAAATTCGATTGCCTGCCGTAAGATTTCTTCGGCATATTCTGCGGTCTGGAGAAGTCCGGGTATTACGTAGGGTTGGTAGATCCTCATCAGTCGGGTCTGTCCGGCAAGCTTCGCCAGCTTGTTCTGCCCACTTTTTGTGCCTCCGCTCAGGACGCGCCGCCACTCGACGTGGGCACTGTCGATATTTCGAAGCGTGGTGATCAGTTCCGGCAGTTCAGGCTCCGCGCCCAGGATGTTGCAGTAGGCTCGGAGATCGGCCTCGGAGGGGGGTCGTCTGCCGTATTCCAGCTTCGATACCTTGGATTCATGCCACCCTGCACGTTCGGCGAGGTCGCGCCCGGACATTCCGGTGGCGCGGCGCAGCTCCCTGAGTCGTTGTCCGAGGGCTTCTCTCGCTTCCTGAACGTTACCGGTCACTTCACCATCTACGACGCTTCACGGGCTGCATATTCAGCATGAGGTGTGGCCAACTTCCAGAGCCGTTGTCTGACGCCTTGACAGTACTCGACGATGCGAGGATCTGTCGTCAGAGCCACGCCGGCCGACTTGAGTTGTCGGTTAACCAGATTGAACGCCACCCGCTCATTATCTATAAGCCACCAATCGTCCGTCGGTACCTCCCCGGCGAGATGGCGTGGTAAATAACGGATATCTTCACCCGCCTCGACGTTGCGAAAGGCGACGACGAGACTCCACCTCTGGTAGTCGGTGTGCGGCACAGTAACTACCCGAATCCGGCTCACCCTGACACCCCGGCCGGTCAACTCCTCGACAAGCGCTTCCCAGTCTCGAAACCACTCGTAGTCATCGGGCTCATTGTTCAGAAACCGCCGGAACGGTTCGGACTCCACGGGTACCGCGTAGTCATCTCTGACTTCGAGATGGAACGCTTCACTGCGGCACTCGCGGAACAGGTCAGACCAGTCACCTTGCCGCAGATACACCGTAGAAGGTCCTTTTGCTCTTGGGTACCTCGATTGCCGCCTCGTCGTCCGCGAGGTCGAGTTGACTCAACGTCTTGTCGTCCGTAATCGGCCGACCGCTGAGGGTGAACGTACCCCGTCCCGTGTCGGTCAGCGCGGTCCCGATAAACGTGTGCGGTTCGGCGAAACCCGTCAATAGGTGCGGAATCTCGATTGTCTCTGATGTGCCGGTGCGCCAGCCTGTCGCTACGTAACTGCCCTGGTCGGTGGCGTACAGGGTCGGGCAGTCGTTCACCTGTGAACCACCTCTGCCGAGGAACCTGAGCTGCATTGTGTCGCGCCCTTTCTCGCGTTCTGCACTGGTGATCTGCGCATCCTCATCTTTCATCGATTGGGCCAAACTTCACAGGAAAACAGCCGAACTTGGACAAATTTGGGCAAGTTCGTGGCTCGTGCACTCGTTGGCCTTCTAGCGTCTGAGCTGACAGCCGGGGCAGAAGTTCACGGGCCGCTCGAGCTGGGGGGTCGCCCGCTCAACCAGCCCTGAACGGCCTACCAACGACTGAGCAGGAAATGACATGGCATGGCACGCAAAGAGCTTCGGCCCTTCTCCCTGCCCGCTGAGAACCGGACTGGACGGCCACGGGTCAGACGATGACGAACGGTCCAAGGTGGGTTCCAGCCGTGATGCCACGAGCTGTTGGGTGCATCTGTGTACCCGTTGCTGGGGAGACCCATTCGTATGAGCGCACACATCGCGACGCCAAAGATTGGTGTATGTAGGCCGGTCGGTGTGGACACAACCCGGGCCAGTATCGCCCGGGTCTACGACTACAGCCTCGATGGTAAGGACAATTACCCGGTCGACCGAGCTGCGTTCGAAGCAATTCTCGGGGTCGCACCCGGTCAGCGTGAGGTGTCGCGACTGAACCGGCGGTGGCTGCATCGAGTGGTGCGATACCTGGCGGGACCGGCCGGGATCGATCAGTTTCTCGATATCGGTGCGGGGTTGCCGACTGTCTGCAATACCCATCAAGTCGCCCAGCAGGAGAACAGGGACGCCCAGGTGGTGTACGTCGACAACGATCCGCTGTGTTGTGCGCACGGGCGGGCGTTGCTGGAGCAGAACCCGAACACTCACTACCTCTGTGGCGATCTTCTCGAAGACGGCACCTTGCTGGAGAACCAGGGTGTGACCCGGTACCTGGATCCGGGCCGGCCCATCGGTCTCATCGTGTGCGGAGTGCTGCACCACGTCGATGACCGTATCGATCCGGCCGGAGTTGTGCGCGGCTATACCGATCGGCTCGCGGACGGCTCGTTCGTGGCGATCACCAGTTTCTGGGACCCGGGCGACGAGGATCCCGCACTGCACGCACTCGCGAAACGGTTGGAGCGGGCGTTTACCGAGATGAGTGTGGGTTCGGGTTGGTACCGCACTCGGGAACAGCAGCTCGAATACTTCGGCGGGCTGGAACTCGTTGAGCCCGGTCTGGTCGGGCTCACTGACTGGTGGCCGGCGGGACCGCCTACTCGTCCGCGGTGGCCCGAGGAACGGTTGATCCTCGGTGCAGTCGGCCACAAGCCTCTACCGGCTCCGCCCCGGATACATCCCGGCTGAGCGCAGGCTTCTGCAACCTCGGTTTCTTACTTCTGCGCGTGTGCCACCGATGTCACCCGTGCTCTCTCCCAGCCGTCGGCCCGGGTTCAGGCGGTGACGCGCCTGGGCTCGCGACATTTATCGATTTCGATCTGTTCGGAGGGTGATCAGTCATGTCTTCTTCGCGTAGTCCGGTTCTCATCGTGGGCGCCGGTCCGACCGGGCTCACCCTCGGTATCGAGTTACTGCGTCGTGGCGTCGGTATCCGGTTGATCGACAGGCTCACCACCCCCGTGACGACGTCGCGGTCGTTCACAGTGCACACCCGCACTCTGGAGTTGCTGGAACAGGCGGGGATCGTCGACGAGTTCCAGGAGAGGGGTTTGCGCGGGGAGTGGATGGACTACCGGTTCGCGGGTTTCCCGGAGAAGGTGCGGCTGGATTTCACCGGTCTCGACAGCCGATACCCGTATTTCCGCACGATCGGCCAGTGCGATACCGAGGAGATCCTGCGCCGGCATTTCACCGCGCTCGGCGGGGCCATCGACTGGCACACCGAGCTGGTTTCGGTGACCACGGACCCGGACGGCGGAGTCACCGCCATCGTGCGGGACACGAACAGTGGTGAGACCGGAACCGTGCACCCCGACTGGCTGGTCGGTTGCGACGGCGTGCACAGCACCGTCGCCGATTATTCGGGTGCGCAGGTCGGCCGCGCGGAGTATGTGGGGACGGCGATGCGGATGATGGACGTGCCGCTTCGGCGGCAGTCACCGGGTTTCCCGGTGGAGGTCGGCGGTATCGACTACCGCATCACCCGCGATCACATGCTGCTGACGACAGCATTGCCCGGTGGTGTGTGGCGGGTATTGATCAGCGAACCCGGCGACGCCCGCAATATCGACGCTTCGGCCGCGGCGTTCCAGAAGGTCCTCGACGAGCATTTCGGTGGTGCGGTGCGGTTGGGTTCCCCGGAATGGACGACGGTGTTCCGGACGCGACGGCGGCTCACCTCCCGGTATCGCAACGGCCGGATCTTCGTCTGCGGGGACGCCGGTCACGAGCGGTCCCCGGCGGGTGGGCAGGGGATGAACACCTCGATGCAGGACGCGTTCAACCTCGGTTGGAAACTCGCCGCCGTGGTGCACGGCCACACCCGAGAGTCGCTGCTGGACAGCTACGAGGCGGAGCGGCGTCCGATCGCCGAGCAGGTGATCGCCGGTACCCACGAACTGCATTCGGTGCTGATGGACCACGGCCGCCCGGTCGCCGAACGGCTCGCGATCGCTCGCGAACCCGGGTTCACCGAGCAGGCGGTGGCTCGGATCTCCGGCATCGCCTACCGATACGGGAGCGCGCTCGGCACCGGATCACCCTCGCAGCGGCTGTCGGAAGGTTTGGTGGTGGGAGACCGTGCCTCCGACGTGGAGATCACTGCTCGGCTGCGCCTGCACGAACGGTTGCGCCACGGCGGGCACACCCTGGTGGTGGCCCATCGCGACCCGCACGATGCCGCGAATATCTCGGCGCTGCTCACGCGTGTTCGTCACCGATTCGGCGCCCGGGTGGAACCGGTGGTCGTCACCCCTCCCGGGTATCACGGGCCCGGCCCGGCCGGTGCCATCACGGCCGACAGCCGCCGGATCCACGACCGTTACGGCACACCCGGCGGGGACGCCGTCTGCCTTATCCGGCCCGACGGCTATATCGGCGCCCACTGTCTCCTCACCGAGGAGAACACGGCGTTCGCGACGCTGCGCGACACCCTGTCCTGATCAGCCGGAAGTCGCCGGCGAACAGCTTCCCCGACACCCACCGGGAGCAGATGGGCTGCCTCCGGTGCATTCGGGGACTCGACTCGGCGACGACGACGAACTCTTCGAGGTCGTCGCTGCCCCTCATTCGGGCCTCGGAGCCCACTTCTCAGTTGTCTCCCGCCTCTTTCGAAGAAATGGAACATGTCGACTCCACCATCGATCTCCTATCCCCGCACCGATCACCTCGGCTCGTGCCCGGTCGCGCACACCGCACCCGAGGTTTCCACGGAAGCGCGCGTGCCCGTCCACACCCCGGAATTCGCTGCCGACCCGCACCGGATCTACCACGAAATGCGCACGGAATTCGGTGATCTCGCACCCATCGCACTCGCCCCCGGGGTGCCGGCAACCCTGGTACTCGGCTACCAGACCGCGGTCCGGATCCTGCACGATACCGAGCATTTCCCCACCGACCCCCGCACCTGGCAGACCACCGTGCCCGCGGATTCACCGGTACTGCCGATGATGCGCTGGCATCCCGCCGCCCGCTACAGCACCGGGCCCGACCACCAGCGGTACCGGCAGGCGTCGAAAGACAGCATCGACGCCGTCGACGGCCACGCCATGCACACAGTCGTCGAAGAACTGGCGGCCCCGCTGATCAACGGTTTCTGCGAGTCCGGGACCGCCGAGCTGGTGGGAGACTACGCGCGCCCCCTCGTCGTCGCTGTCCTCAACCGAATCATGGGATGTCCGCCCGACATAGGGGCGCGAATCATCGCCGGCACGGCTGCGCGTTTCGACACCGTCGACGCCGTCGCGGGGATGGGTCTGCTGCGGACCGCGCTGACAGAACTGATCCGGCTCAAACGCGACCGTCCGGGCGACGACGCCACCTCACGCCTGCTCGCCCACCCCCGCCGCCTCGACGACGGGGAAGTGCTCGCCCAGTTGCTGAGCTTCTACGGAGCCGGCGGCGAAGCGCAACCGAATCTGATCACCAACACCCTGTTACTGATGATGACCGACGAGCGGTTCGGCGGCGGACTGATCGGCGGGAGTCTGTCCACCCGTGACGCCCTCGACGAGGTGCTGTTCCACGACCCGCCGATCGCGAATTTCTGCACCACCTACCCCCGCACCCCCGTCCTCATCGGCGACACCTGGCTTCCCGCCCACCAACCCGTGCTGATCAGCCTCGCCGCCGCCAACACCGACCCGCGAATCACCGACGGCGACCACACCGGCAACCGCTCTCACCTGTCCTGGAGCACGGGCCCGCATGCCTGCCCGGCCCGCACCCTGGCGTATCAGATCGTGCAGGACGCGATCGATCAACTCCTCGACGCGGTCCCCGATATGGCGCTCGCGGTCCCGCGCGGCGACCTGGTGTGGCGGCCCGGCCCGTTCCACCGGGCCTTGACCCGGCTCCCGGTCACCTTCCGCTCCTGCCCGGCCGTCGCCCTTCCTTCGCGCCACACCGCTCGGGGATGATCGTGAACTCACTGGCCGTTCACCAACTCATCGCCCTCCACGCGACTCGCCCGCACCGGGGCGGACCGCTCGCCGAGGGCACCGGCCCCGGCGCGGGCATCCACACCACGCCCGGCTCGGACCTCGGCGGTGACTGTGCCGTCGATCCGGCGTTCGGTTCCCTGGACGAAACGTTACGGGTACGCGCGGCACACAGCGGTCACACACCGCTGTGCCCTCAATGCCTGGGAGCGATCGCCTATCTCGGCGGACTTCATGACGACAGCTATGAATGACCCCAGGCCCGGGACCCGGCCAGCTGCCTGATTCGGGTATCGCCGCCACCGCCCACCAGCCCCCGGCGCCCCACCCGGCGGCGGGCTTGGTGTCGCCGAGTGGGGTGCCCCGCTTGGGGCCACCGGCCGGGCATCGTGGTGAGACCGCGGAGTCACTCGTTGTCGCGGTGCGGGTTGCCTTCGTTATCCGGAGCGTCGCGGGTACTCGGACCCTGCCCCTTCAACCACCGGAACCCGACCACCACGGCGACCAGTATCGCAATCGCGAGGATGACGAGTAGTTCCATACCTTCGCGCCTACCCGGGTCCGGCGACTTCAACCACCGAGTCGTCCCGGGCCGGTGCGCCCACGGCGTCGGCCATCAGCTCCTCGGCCCGGGACAGATAGCCACCGCGGGACAGACGGTCGTCGATACCCGGCGCGGCCGGCACATCGGCGGCGCTCAGTGGCCCCGTGGCTCACGCAGGGTCGCGCCTTCCTCGAGCTTGATGCGCCGGTGCTCGGCGACCACGATCAGCCCGCCGGCGATCAGGCAGATCACGCCGAGGATCCCGGCGATGACCGCCCAGCCGGCGAAGCCGTAACCGGCGGCGGTGAGGGTCAGCGCCACCAGGACGATGCCGATGGCACCGAGGATGATGCCCGGCCAGTTGCGGGTGTCTTGGATGGTTTCTCCGGCGTGCGAACGGGTGGTCCGTGCGTCGTCGGGGAAACGATGCTCACTTGCGGGGTGACTCTTATTGGGATCGTTGTGTCCGGCGACCATGGTCATGTCCTTCCTGTCGAGCCTACGACCAGGGACGTTGGCCCGAATACCCGCTCGGCGGCGGTTGAATCACGGGCGCGTGGCCGGTCCTATCCGATTCATCCGGCCGGGAAAGGGGGCGGCGGGACCGGGTGCCCGGGGTCCGGGAGGGGTGGGCGATCCGGTGCCGGCCCCGGTAAGGGCCCGGGTTCGGGTGGGACCGGCGGCGGGCCCGGGACGGGCGGCTGTG
The DNA here is from genome assembly GCF_040654015.1 of Nocardia sp. NPDC050799. Lineage (NCBI taxonomy): Bacteria > Bacillati > Actinomycetota > Actinomycetes > Mycobacteriales > Nocardiaceae > Nocardia > Nocardia sp. NPDC050799. The sequence continues at coordinate 66,673 of NZ_JBFAHF010000015.1, read as the reverse complement.
GTTCCGGCGCGGGGCCGGGAACCGGCGGTTGCGGCTCTCGGGGCCGCGGTTCGGGCGGGGGAGCGGGCAGCGGGGGCGTGGGGTCGGGATCCGGCGCCGGATGCGGTTCCGGAAAGGGACGCTGTGGGTCGGTGGCGCGCATGATGATCGTGCTCCTGTCGCGGGTGCCGGGGCCGGTGCCGCGAGGCGTTTTCGGCCGCTGACCGCGATACCCGCCGCGGGCCTGGCGAATCAGCGGGCGGAGCGGGAATCCACGTGTCCCGGCCGGGCTGCGCCCGTTCGGCGCTCCCTCGGTGGTGTGCTGCGGCCTCGGCCGACGATGGACGTGATGCCCAGGTGCACCGCTGCCCGGCGACGGTCGACATCGTGACCGCGACGGGTGATTATGCTGCGAGGGCACCGCCCGAGTACCGATCCGTCCCGAAAGGTCTCCATGCCGCGTATCGCGACCGCCTCCATCGTCGACAAGCCCGACCTGCTGGCATTCCTGGGTTCGCGCCATCACGGCGTGCTGGTCACCACCCGCGCCGACGGCCGCCCCCAGATGTCACCGGTGACCTGTGGGCTGGATTCACAGGGCCGGATCGTCGTATCCACCTACCCGGGCCGGGCCAAGACCCGCAATATCCGCCGTGAACCGCAGGTGTCGCTCTGTGTCCTCTCCGACGAGTTCGACGACGCCTATGTGCAGGTGGACGGCCGGGCCGAGATACTCGATATGCCCGAGGCGCTCGACGGTCTGGTCGACTACTACCGCGGTATCGCCGGTGAGCACCCGGACTGGGACGAATACCGGGCGGCGATGGCACGACAGGGCAAATCGCTCATCCGCATCGATATCGAGCGCTGGGGGCCGATCGCCACGGGCGGCTTCCCACCGGAGGTCGGTACCGCCGGCTGACCGCTGGTCCGGCGACGGTCCGCGCCCGCCCATTCCGTCATCGACGGCTGTGTGCAGGGCGTCGATATCGAGCTGTCCCCGGTGGGCCGGATGACGATCGGATGCTGTAGAGGCGGGACTCCGCGGCCGGCTCGGGTTCGTCCGTGCCGTCAGGGCGCGGCGGTGCCGATCCGCCGCCCGGCCGCCCGCATGGCCTCGGTATCAGAGGCCACGATGACCTCGGCGAAACGGGACCGGTAGTCACCCAGATCGTCCCCGACGGAGCCCACCACCGCGTACACCGGGGTGTCGCCGGCCCGCCCGAGAATCGCCGAAATGATCTTGCCGGCCCGCGTCTGCCCGTCGAGTCGCCCTTCGCCGACGACGATGGTGCCCACCTGTGCGGCGAGGGTGTCGAATCCCGCGCTGTCGAGCACGTACTCCGCGCCGGAGCGCAATTCGGCCCCGTACTGTGCCCACATGCCGCCGGAGAATCCCCCGGCGGCTCCGGTCGCGTCGACCCCGGACGGATCGCGGGGCAGGGTGCGCGCGGTGTCGGCGAGTCGCCGGGTCAGCAGTTCGACGGTGGCCGGGTCGGCGCCCTTCTGCGGTCCGAACACCCGGGCGGCCTCCACATAGCGGGTGGTGACATCGGTGAGCACAGTGATCGCAGCCCCGCCGAGACCGCCGGAGTCCTCGATGGCCGCGATCGCTCCCATACCCCCGTCGGTGGTGGCCGATCCGCCCGCGGCGACCACGATCCGCCACGCTCCGCGCCGCACCGCCGCCGCGATGAGCATGCCGGTGCCGTAGGTATTCGCGGCGACCGGATCGCGCGGACCGTTGTGCGCGGTGGTGATACCGCTGGCCGCGGCGATCTCGATCACCGCGATGCCGTCGTCGGACAGCCCGAAGGTGGCCGCACCGGGGACACCCCACGGATTGCGTGCCGCGACCGTCACCGGGTGGAGTCCCAGCGGCCCGGTGAGGGCGGCGAGGGTACCTTCACCGCCGTCGGCGACCGGGAGGCGCACCGCGGTCGCGCCTGTTCCCTCGACGCCGCCGGCGATGGCGTCGGCGACCTCGGCGGCGGTGTAGGTGCCTTTGAAACTGTCGGGACAGACCAGGATCGTCACGCCGCGCCCCCGCCGATCGCCACGGACCCGCGCGCCTCTCCGGGCCGCGCCCGATCGGCAACGGGATTCCCGGATGCCGCGGGGAACCGGATCGAACCGCCGCCGGGTGGCCGCCGCGTCCCTCGGCCGGTCGACGCCGTGCACACACTCATGGCGACCGACTCTATCGGGCACCGACCGCACTGCGTGTATACCCATCGTGCAGTAGGGCCCGGTGTCAACCTGATGCCGCGACCCGGACATTGTCCGGGTCGCGGTGGTGCTGTGACGATTGCGCCCACCGACTACCGCTCCTCGTGGCCGGCGCGCCGCGGCCGGCTTCATCGGGGACAGGGCAGCCCGGCCGGGCCGGGGCCGGTATGGACGGCATCGGCCCGGCCGGCCGCTCAGGCGTGCAGCAGCGCCGAGGCCCGGTCGGCGATCTCGGCGCCGACCTCGGTGGTGGTGGCCGTGCCGCCGAGATCGGGCGTGCGCGGCCCGCCGTTGCCGAGGACATCGGTGACCGCCCGGTCGACCGCCGCCGCCGCGACGTGCTCGCCCAGATGATCGAGCAGCATGGCGCCCGCCAGGATCTGCGCCACCGGGTTGGCGATGCCCTGACCCGCGATATCGGGGGCGCTACCGTGGACCGCCTCGAACATCGACGGCGCGTCCCGGGCCGGGTTGATATTGCCCGAGGGCGCCAGCCCCAGTCCGCCGGTGACGGCGGCGGCGAGATCGGAGAGGATATCGCCGAAGAGGTTGGAGCCGACGATCACATCGAGCCGGTCGGGATGCAGCACGATCTCGGCGGCCAGCGCGTCGACGTGCATCTGCCGGGTCTGCACGGCCGGGTATTCCGCGGCGATCCGTTCGAAGATCTCGTCCCAATAGGGCATGGAGTGAATGAGACCGTTCGATTTCGTGGCCGAGCAGACGCGGCCCGCGCGTTCGGTGGCCCGGTCGAAGGCGTACCGGATGATCCGTTCGCAGCCGACCCGGGTGAAAACGGATTCCTGCAGGACGAATTCGTCCGGCCGGCCGGGATTGTGCCGGCCGCCGATCTCGGAGTACTCACCCTCGGAGTTCTCGCGCACGATGAGCAGGTCCAGATCGGCGGCGGTGCGGTCGCGCAGCGCCGAGGTGGTGCCGGGCAGCAGCCGCACCGGGCGCAGATTGACGTATTGGCCGAAGGCCCGGCGCAGCGGGATGAGCAGACCCCACAGCGAGATGTGGTCGGGTACCCCGGGGAAACCGACGGCGCCCAGCAGGATCGCGTCGAACCCGGCGAGCCGCTCCGGTCCGTCGGCGGGCATCATCGCGCCGGTGCGCAGGTAGTTCTCGCAGGACCAGTCGAATTCGGTCCATTCGATGCCGGGCAGCACCCGGTCGAGAACTTTCGTCGCCTCGGCGGTCACGTCGACGCCGATACCGTCGCCCGGGATCGTCGCGATCCGATAGGAAGTCACAGTGGCACTCCGATGTATTTGATCTCGAGGAACTCGTCGATGCCGACCAGGCCGCCCTCGCGGCCGAGACCGGATTCTTTCACCCCGCCGAACGGCGCGGCCGGATTGGATACGACACCCTGGTTCAGGCCGACCATTCCGGTGTCGAGCGCTTCGCTGATCCGCAGCCCGCGCCGCAGACCTTCGGTGTAGACATAGCTCACCAGACCATACGGGGTGTCGTTGGCGCGGGCGACGGCCTCGTCCTCGGTATCGAAGGTCGCGATACTCGCGACCGGCCCGAACACCTCGGTATGGCAGATCTGTGCCTCGTCGGGCACATCCACCAGGACGGTGGCGGGATAGAAGTTCCCCGGACCGTCGAGCGGGTCACCGCCCAGCAGTACGCGGGCGCCGCGGGCCCGGGCGTCGGCGACCAGTTCGGTCACCTTGGTCACCGCGTCGGTATCGATCAGCGGGCCCACGACGACCCCGGGTTCGGTGCCGCGGCCCAGCGGCAGCTCGCCCATACGCGCGGCCAGCCGCTCCGCGAATTCGGCGGCCACCCCGCGCTGGACGAGGAACCGGTTCGCCGCGGTGCACGCCTGCCCGATATTGCGCATCTTCGCCGCCATCGCCCCGTCGACCGCCGCGTCCAGGTCGGCGTCGTCGAAGACGAGGAACGGTGCGTTGCCGCCCAGTTCCATCGAGGTTCGCATGACGGTGCGCGCGCACTGCTCGAGCAGTTTCTTGCCCACCGCGGTCGAGCCGGTGAAGGACAGTTTGCGCGAGCGCGGGTCGTGGATGAGCGGTGTCATCAGGGCGCCCGGATCCGAGGTGGTCACCACGTTCACCACCCCGGCCGGCACACCGGCCTCGTGCAGGACCCGCGCCAGCGCCAGAGTGCACAGCGGGGTCTGTTCGGCGGGTTTGACCACGCTGGTGCAGCCGGCGGCGAGGGCGGGCCCGATCTTGCGGGCGCCCATGGCCATCGGGAAGTTCCAGGGGGTGATGAGCAGGCTCGGCCCGACGGGCTGCCTGGTGACCAGGAACCGGGAGCCGCCGCCGGGCGCGGGCATGTATCCACCGTCGAGGCGCACGGCCTCCTCGGCGAACCAGCGGAAGAACTCCGCGGCGTAGGTGATCTCGCCGCGGGCTTCCGCCAGCGGTTTACCCATTTCGAGTGTCGCGATCAGGGCGAGGCGGTCGGCGTCGTCGAGCAGTAGCCGATGGGCGCGCATGAGGATCTCGCTGCGCTCACGGGGCGCGGTGCGCGCCCAGCCGGCCTGGGCGGCCGCCGCGGCGTCCAGCGCGGCCAGACCGTCCTCGGGGGTGGCGTCGGCGACCTCGCACAGCCGCTGTCCGGTCGCCGGATCCAGGACGGGCAGGGTCTTCGCGGTGTCGCGGGTGCGGCCGTCGATGAAGAGGCCGGTGGGTACCGACTCGACGGCTTCCCGTTCGGCGGCGGTGAGTGTTGCTTCCGTGAGCACGGTGGGACGCTCCTCCCTGACGGCGGCCGGTCGAGCCTGGCCGGATTGTCGACAATCCTACAATAGAGATCAGTTCTCGTGGGGGGGAAGGCTCCGATTGCGCGTTACGCGACGACGCGGCGAGAATCCAACCCTTTAGTACTGTTAACTACTCCGTTGCCGAGAGGTGACCCGGCGCTTGCGCCGGGCGTGCAGAATTCTCGCGGCGGAGTCGCGAACAGGGAATGTGAGTGCTGGATGGTCGTCGATCACGAGGTCGCGCGAAATGCTTTACGGCCCGGGGATTTCCCGGATGAGCGCGGCCGATTCGGCCGATTCGGCGGCAGATATGTCCCCGAGGGTCTCATGGCCGCCCTGCTCGACCTGGAGCGCGCATACGACGCGGCCCGCGCCGATCCGGCGTTCGTCCGGGAACTGACCGGCCTGCTGCGCAGCCGGGTCGGCCGGCCCACCCTGCTGCACCGGGTACCGCAGTTCGCGGCGCGGCTGGGTACCCCGGCGCCGACGGTCTATCTCAAGCGGGAGGATATGGCCCACACCGGGTCACACAAGATCAACAACGCGCTCGGGCAGGGGTTGCTGGCCCAGCGCATGGGCAAACGCCGCATCGTTGCCGAAACCGGTGCGGGACAACACGGAGTGGCCGTCGCGACCGTGGGCGCGATGCTCGGTTTGAGCTGCACCATCTATATGGGCGCCGTCGATATGGAACGGCAGCGGGCGAATGTGATCCGGATGCGACTGCTCGGCGCCGAGGTGCGGGCGGTGGAAACCGGGAACCGGCGGATCAAGGAGGCGATCACCGAATCGGTCCGCGACTGGGTTTCGCAGGTGGACACCACCCACTACCTGCTGGGCAGTGCGGCCGGGCCCACTCCCTATCCGCGGATCGTGCGGGATTTCCAGCACCCCATCGGGGCGGAGGCGCGGTCCCAGATATTGACCGCCGAGGGCCGATTACCCGACTACGTCATCGCCTGTGTCGGCGGCGGCAGCAATGCCCTCGGCGCGTTCCGTGCCTTCGTGGCCGATCCGGGGGTGCGGTTGTTCGGTGCGGAGGCCGCCGGGCGCGGAATGGAGACCGGCGCGCACGCGGCTTCGCTGAGCGCCGGCAGTCCCGGCGAGATCGACGGCACTTTCAGCTACCTGCTGCAGGACGACGACGGTCAGATCGCCGGGACGCACAGTGTGGCCGCGGGTCTGGACTATCCGGGTGTGGGCCCGGAACTCAGCCATCTCGAGGACAGCGGCCGCCTGACCGCAGTCCCGGTCACCGATGCACTCGCGCTGCGCGGGATGGAGGTCCTCGCGCACAGCGAGGGCATCATCCCCGCCCTGGAATCCGCGCACGCGGTGGGCTGCCTGCTCGAGCTGGCCGAGCGCGGTGAACTGGCCGCCGGGTCGGTGATCCTGCTGTGTCTGTCCGGGCGCGGCGACAAGGACCTCGAGATCGCGGCCGAGCACCTGGGGCTCTGCTGACCTTCCGGTCGCCCGTTCTCCGATGTGTCCCGCGGGCTCAGGTGACCTCACTCATATCGGCGCGTGCAGTGGTCGCGGGCGGGGGCCGTCGCGACCTGGGCGATCGGGCGCTGACCGGGAATACAGCCGCCCGAAAAGCGATTGATCTCTGCGCAGCCGTAAGAAACACTGGCGCGTCACCGATGAGCCGAGCGCCGCTCACTCGTCTGTTCTGACGTACGCCGGGCAACGGTCATCGACGACCCCGCTCCGTTCACGCCAGATCACTCACGACCTCCGGAGGTAGCCGATGCCCGCCCTGTTATCCGATCGCCGGACCGGAGGAGGCACCCCGGCCGTCGTTCGGTTGCTGGTGATCGCGACCTTCGTGGTGATCCTGAACGAGACCATCATGATCAACGCGATCCCGCGCCTGATGCACGACCTCGAAGTCACCGAGCGGGCCGCGCAGTGGGTGTCGACCTCCTTCATGCTCACCATGGCAGCCGTCATCCCGGTCACCGGCTGGTTCCTGCAGCGGGTCACCACGCGGCGCGCCTACGCGCTGGCCATGGGTATCTTCCTCGCCGGGACGGCGCTGTCGGCGGTGGCGCCCTCGTTCGCGGTACTGCTCGCCGGGCGAATCGTCCAGGCCGGTGGTACCGCGGTGATGATGCCGCTGCTGATGACGACCCTGATGACCGTGGTGCCCGAACGCGACCGCGGCCGGGTCATGGGCAATGTCACCCTGGCCATTTCGGTGGCTCCGGCCATGGGACCGGTCATCTCCGGTCTGGTTCTGCAGATCGCCTCATGGCGCTGGCTGTTCGTGCTGGTGCTGCCGATCGCGGGCGCGGTCACCTGGTTCGGGTTGCGACGGCTGGAGAACATCGGAGAACCGGAGACCGGTTCGCTCGACTGGTTCAGCGTCGTCTCCGCCGCGCTCGGTTTCGGCAGCCTGGTGTACGGATTGAGCCGGTTCGAAGCGGGCACGGTCGCCACCCCGGTCCTCATCACCCTCGCCGGCGCCGTCCTGATCGGCCTGTTCGTCGCCCGGCAGCTGTGGTTGCAGCGGCACGGCACCCCGCTCCTGGATCTGCGGATCCTGCGCTCGCGCACCTACAGCCTGGGCCTGGTCCTGATGGCGGTCGCGTTCCTGGCCATGCTCGGCTCGATGATGCTGCTGCCGTTGTATCTGCAGAACCTGCGTGGTCTGTCGCCATTGGAGACCGGGCTGCTGGTCATGCCCGGCGGTCTGGCCATGGGTGTGCTCGGCCCGGTGATCGGCCGCCTGTTCGACCGGTTCGGCGGCCGCGTCCTGGTGATCCCGGGGGCAATCGGGATCACCGCCGCGCTGGCCGGTTTCACCCAGATCTCGGTCACCATGCCGTACTGGCAGCTGCTGGCCCTGCACATCCTGCTCATGCTGTCACTCGCCGCGGCCTTCACTCCCGTGTTCACCCTCGCGCTCGGGGCCCTGCCGGAGGACCTCTACTCGCACGGCAGCTCCATGCTGGGCACCCTGCAGCAGGTCGCCGCCGCGCTGGGGACGGCGCTGGTGGTCACCGTGATGGCGAGTCGCACCAGTGCGCTGCAGGCCACGGGTATCGATACGCTGACCGCGCAACTGGACGGGATGCGGTTGGCCTTCGTAGTGTCGGCGGCGCTGTCGCTGGTGGTGATCGTGACGGCGATCCTGCTGCCCAACCGGTCCGGCGCACCCGGCGCAACCGGCGGCACCCAGCATCCCGAACCCGAGCTCGCGAAGATCTGAGCGACCCTGGACCCGGTATGTACCCGACGTGGTCCGCGCCGCCGGCGGCCACCGCGGTCCGGGCGGCAAGGTCGCGGTGGCCTACGGCCGGGTCGGGCCGGACACCGCGTAGATTCGGCGATATGTCGAGGCAAGACGGCGGTGCGGCCGCGAACCACCAGCCGCTGCTGGTATTGGGGAAGATCACCGAGATCCTCGATGCCTTCTCCCTGGCCCGGCCGTCGTTGACGCTGGGCGAGATCCAGCAGGCCACCGGGTTGCCGACCTCCACGGTGCAGCGGCTGGTCACCAATATGGTGGCGCAGGGCCTGCTGGACCGGGCGGGGGACCGGATCCGGGTCGGGCTGCGGATGAGCTATTGGGCGGCGACGGCGGTCAAGGGACTGGACCTGCTGGCGATCGTCGACCCGGTACTGCGCGAAATCCGGGACGAGACGGGGGAGACCGCCTGTGTCTTCCGCGCCGAACACGGTTTCCGGGTGTGCGTGGCCATCGCCGAAACCCGGCACGCGCTGCGCCGGGACATGTACGTAGGCAAAATCATTCCGCTCTACGCCGGGTCGGCGGGCCGGATCCTGCTGGCCTGGGATCCCGAGCTCGCCGAGCGGGTATTGGCGGCACCACTGGAACCGCTGACCGAGGGCACCGTCACCAGCCCACCGGAACTGCGGTCGCTCATCTCCCGGGCGAAGGCCGACGGCTACGCGATCAGCGCCGGAGAGCGGGAGGATTCGGCATCGGGGCTGTCCGCGCCGATATTCGACGCGGCCGGAAGGGTGGTGGCGGCGTTGACGATCAGCGGCCCCACCCTGCGGATGCCGCTGACGCAGTGCGAAGCGTGGGTGGACCTGCTCGTCGGCTACGCCGAACAGGTCACCCGCACCCTCGGCGGTCGTATTCCGGCCGCCGACCCCGGGCCCGCCGCGGTCAGTGCGCCCGCGCCTCCGGGTTGACCGGGTACGGCGGCAGTTCGGCGCGGAGCATGGCGACGGCGTTCTCCGCGCAGCGGCGGGCCATCTCGGCGCGTACCGGGACCGTGGCGCTCCCGACATGCGGCAGCAGCACGGTATTGGGCAGTTCGGCCAGGCCCGGCGCCAGTCGCGGTTCGTCCTCGTACACATCCAATCCCGCGCCCGCGATGGTCCCGTCGCGCAAGGCCGTGACCAGCGCCTGCTCGTCGACGATCGGCCCGCGCGCGGTATTGATCAGAATCGCCGACCGTTTCATCGACCGGAGCACGGATTCGTCCACGAGATGGCGGGTCTCGGCGTTCAGCGGTACATGCAACGAGAGATAATCGCTGGTGGCGACCAGTTCCGGCCACGGCAGCTGCTGTACTCGTCCGGCGAATTCGCCGAGCTCGTCCTCGCTCACCACCCGGTCGCCGGGCGGGCGTGGGGAGAACGCCACGGTCATTCCGAAAGCGAGCGCGCGCCGCGCGGTGGCGCGGGCGATCCGGCCGAAACCGGCCAGGCCCAGGGTCCGGCCGCTGACATCGTGGCCCAGCAGCAGTTCCGGTTCCCAGCCGTGGAACTCGCCGGACCGGACGAAGGTATCGGCCTCCACGCACCGGCGCGCGACCGCCAGGATCAGCAGCAGAGCGATATCGGCCGTCGCGTCGGTCAGGACGCCGGGGGTGTTGCCCACGACGATGGAGTTCGCGGTGGCCGCCGCGATATCGATATTGTTGTATCCCACCGCGAAATTGCTGATCCCGGTGATCTTCGCCCGATCCAGCAGTTCGGCGTCGAATTCGTCGCGCAACTGCGCGACCACCACCCGGTAGTCCCCGGACGCGCAGGCGTCGGCCAATTGCGCACGGCTCATCCGGGTCTCGGCCACTGTCACCGATCCGGCGGCTTCGAGTAGCCGCATCCCGGGATCGGGCAGGGGGGTGGTGACGAGGAAATCCGCGGCCCTCACGACTGTCCGCCGATCACCCAGTCGAAGGCCCGGGCCTTCGAGCGGGCACCCTGCGCGGTCTTGGACCGGTTGGGCTCGCCCAGGTCGGCGAGCAGCGACTCCCCGGTCTCGACCACGGTCGCCAGCACGGCGGGAGTGAGCCAGTCGGGGCGGGTGGCGAACAGCAGGTCCTCGGTCGCGGTGTTACCGCTCGCGCCCGGGGCGAACGGGCAGCCACCCAATCCACCCAGCGACCCATCTACCAGCGTGGCGCCCGCGTCGATGGCCGCCAGCGTGTTCGCGACACCCAGGCCCCAGGTGTCGTGACCGTGGTAGACGATGCGGCGCGGCGGGGTGTGCGCGCGGACGCCCTCGACGAGCTGTCGCACCTGGGCCGGGACAGCCTGGCCCAGCGTGTCGGCGAGGACGATATCGGCGGCGCCGCCGGTCCGCGGATCCGCGGCGATACCCAGCACCCGGGCCGGATCGACGAGACCTTCGAAGGGGCAGGTGAACGCGGTCGCGATACACAGCTGGATGGTGCCCCCGCAGTCGCGGGTCAGCTCGATCGCCGCGGGCATGGCGGCGACGCTGTCCTCGGTGGTGCGCCCGATATTGGCCTTGTTGTGCGAGTCCGATGCCGACAGGCAGTACTGGAAATTACGCGCACCCGCCGCGGCCGCCTTCTCGATATGCCGTGGCGTGGCCACCCACACCCAGCATTTCGCGAGTTCCTCGGGCGTCAGCGCCGCGATCACCTCGAGTGAATCGGCCAGCGGCGGCACCAGGTCCGGGCGGGCCATGGAGCCGATCTCGAGCTCGGGGATACCGAGCGCGAGCAGGTCGCGGACCAGCGCCACCTTCCGTTCGGTCTCCAGCGGTTTGCCGGTGAGCTGCAGCCCGTCGCGCAGCGTCACGTCGCGCAGCTGCGCCGCCGGTGTGTAGCTGAAGGTCATGCCGTAACCCCTGTTTCCGAAGCGCCTGTGACGGCGTCGATCTCGTCGTCGGTGAGGCGCAGTACCGTGGCGAGTACTTCGCGTGTGTGTTCACCCAGGTCGGGGCCGATTGTACGGATCGGTAGCGAGGCCCCGCCGATCACCGGGACGATGCCGGGGAAGCCCACCGTGGCGGGTTCGTCCGCGCCCGTGTCCACCTCGAACCGCTGGATCATGTTCCGGGCGGCGTACTGCTCGTCGGCGCAGATATCGGCCGCGGTGTAGATCGGGCCGGACGGTACGCCGGCCGCGTCGAGGAGCCGCAGCGCCTCCGCGCGGGTGTGCCGGCTCGTCCAGTCGGCGATCGCGGCATCCAGTTCGTCGCGGCGGGCCCAGCGTCCGGCGTTGTCGCGCAGTTCCGGGTCGGCGCCGAGGTCCGGGCGGCCGATGGTCTCCATATAGCGCGCGAAGATGGCGTCGCCGTTGCCCGCGACGATGATGCTGGTGCCGTCGCTGCACGGGTAGGCGTTACTGGGGGCGATGCCCTCCATCCGGCCGCCGACACGTTCGCGTCGCACGCCGTAGGCGAGATAGTCGGGGACCAGGGACTCCATCACCGACAGGATCGACTCGTTGAGCGCCACATCGATGATCCGTTCCGGCAACGGGATCGGGGTATCGCTGCGGGCCCGCTGGAACAGGGCCATCACGGTGCCGAACGCGGCGTAGATACCGGCAATGGAATCGCCGATGGACACACCGGTACGCACCGGCGGCCGGTCCGGATCGCCGATGAGCTCGCGCAGCCCGCCGACCGCTTCGGCCACCGCCGCGAAACCGGGCCGGGCGGCCTGCGGGCCGGTCTGCCCGTACGCGGAGATCCGGGTGATCACCACAGCCGGATTGGCTTCGTGCAGTGCATCGGGGCCGAGCCCCCATTTCTCCAGCGTCCCGGGCCGGAAGTTCTCCAGCAGTACATCGCATTCGCGGACCAGATCCAGGATGAGGGCGCGGCCCGCCTCGGTCTTCAGGTCCACCACGATGGACTTCTTGTTGCGGTTCACCGTGCGGTACAGCATGGAGGTCTCACCGCTGTAGAGGCGCCAGCGGCGCAGTTCGTCACCGGTCACCGGACGTTCGACTTTGATCACCTCGGCGCCGAAATCGGCGAGCATCCGGCCGGCGGTCGGGGCGGCGATGTAGTTGCCGAGTTCCAGGACCCGGATACCGGCGAGCGGCCGGACGGGCTCGTTGCGCATATCTTTCCTATCGTTTCCGAGTTCTACAGGGCCAGGCTCAGCGGCATGATGAGCACAATCGCCACCACCGAGGCGATGGATACGCCCACCGAGCACGTTTTCAGCGTGCCGCGAGTGGTCTGCCCCATCAGCGATTGCAGCAGCCAGAAGGTATTGCTCGTGACGTGCACGGCGAACAGCGATCCGGCGCCGGCGGCCAGCGCGATCAGCACGGGATCGATCCCGAGCGCCGGGGCCACCGGCGCGAGGATGCCCGCCGCGGTGATCGCCGAGAGGGTCACCGAACCGACCGCGATATGCAGTACCGCCGCGATCGCCCACACCATCAGCAGTGGCGCCGCGGTGCTCGCGGTGAAGTAGTCGCCGAGGATATCGCCGACGCCGGTGGCCGTGATGGTGGCGGCCAGCGATCCGCCGACCCCGGTCAGGACGAGGATCTGCCCGCTCTCCTGGAAGCCGGTGGTGAGACAGCGCTGGATGCGGTCGATGCCGACGCTGCGCCGGCCCACGATGCTGGTGCCGACGAGTCCGATCAGCAGGGCGATGACCGGAGTGGCGAGGAATTCGATCACCGGGTTGTGGATCTCGGCGACATCCAGGACGGCGCCGACGGCGATGAGCAGCAGAGCGGTGATCAGCGGTGCCATCAGCAACGGAAGCGGGGTGTCGGGCCGGGTCCGTGCGGGCGCCGCGACGGCCACCCCACCGGAACCGGCCGGCTTGCCGGCAGCACCGGATGCCCCGTCGCCGGCAGTGGGCTGTTCGTCGCCGTCCTGGAGTTCCGCGTCGCCGGCACCGGGCTGCCTGTCGCCGGCGTGGAGTTGCGCGTCACCGGCAGGCTGATCGGCGGGGTAGGGCTGTTCGTCGCGTTCGGAGTTCCACCAGCCGCGGTCGAAGAGGAACGACATGACAGCAACCGCGATGGTGACCGTGGGGATCACGAGCAACAGGCCGAACAGCAGCATCTTGCCGAGCGGCACACCGAGCAGGCCGGCCAGGGCCAGCGCGCCGACGCCGGGCACCATGAGCACGATGCCGCATTCGCCGCCGATCGCCAGCGCCGTGGCCATCCGGGCGGTGCCCTTCTTGTCCATCTTGGCGGCGGCGGTCCGAGCCAGCGGTGCCGAGATGACGAGTAGTACGTCGAGGTAGATGGACTGCAGCGCGGTGGCGACGGTGAGCGAGAGCGCGTACGGCATCCGGTTGACACCGAAGACCCGGATCAAGGCGCGCACGAGGCGTTCGATGGCCCCGGTCTCCTGCAGCATCACGCCGGTCAGCACGCCGAAGGCGATCAGCAATCCGACCTCGGCCATGATGTCGCCGAAGCCGGTGGCGATAGTGTCTACGGTCTTCTCGGTACCCAGACCCGCGGTGAGCCCGAGATAGGCCGAACCGAGGACCAGCGCTACCGCCGGGTTGATTTTGAATCGGATGATCAGCACGACCACCGCGAGGACCGCGGCGCCCGTGTTGACCATCGTGGCAAGGTCTGACATGTGCATATCCCATCGAGTCGCACCGGGCCGGGCGTTGCTCCCGCGCTGGCGGCACGGAAGGCCTCTCGTGACGCAGGCCACAGCGGATTCACATTATGAGCACATACTCACGATATAGGCAACCGGCGTGCCGTGGGAGCCGCGTGCGCTGCGCGGTTGTTGCCCGCCTGCCGCCCGGTGGATACGGTTGGCTCGCCACGGACCGCGGCGCGACCACGCGGGCCGTGCGGCGTCTGTCTCATCCGGGTCTGTCCCATCCCGGGCCTCTCCGCCTGTTATCGCTCGACTCGTGCGAACCCGAAACGGAACACGGAGGACACGCAATGCCGATACGTGAAACTCCCTGGCCGGCCGGCACCCCGTGCTGGACCGACTGCCAGGTCGACGATACGAACCGCGCCCGTGAGTTCTACCGCGACCTGTTCGGCTGGGAGATCGCCGACAGCGCGCCGGAAGCCGGCGGCTACCTGATGGCGCTGCGCCACGGTCGCCCGGTCGCCGGAATCGGCCCCACACCGCCCGGGCAACCGATGCCGTCGGCATGGACCACCTATATCGCCACCGACAATGCCGACGACACGTCCGCCGCGATCGTGGCGGCCGGCGGCACCGTGGTCATGGCACCGTTCGATGTGCTGGATGTGGGGCGGATGTTGGTGGCCACCGATCCCACCGGGGCGGCGTTCGCGGCGTGGCAGGCGAAGCAGCATTTCGGCGCGGCGGTCTACAACGAGCCGGGCGCCTACTGCTGGAACGAACTGCACACCGACGGCTATCAGCGCGCGCAGGAGTTCTACGCCCAGGTGTTCGGCTGGACGTTCACCGAGATCGGTGACGGGGTGAACGTCGACTACGCGACCTTCGCCCTTGCCCCCGACGGGGAACCGGTCGGCGGTCTGAACGATTCCACCAAGAACCCGGGCGCCGGGCCGTCGTACTGGCTGAGCTGGTTTCAGGTCGAGGACACCGACGCGATCCTCGCCTCGGCGACCGGCCTGGGCGCGACCTTGCTGATGGGCCCCGACGACAGCCCCTTCGGGCGGATGGGCGTGCTCACCGCGCCGCAGGGCGAAACCTTCGGCGTGATCGACACCGCGCGGGCCACCGAGATGCCGTCCTGACGGCCTCGCCCGGCCGCTGTCGGGACGGCCGGGCGAGGCGCGCGGGGTTGCCGGTGTGCCGGGCCCGAGACGCAGACGAACCGGCCGCCCCTTGCGGGCGGCCGGCCGGGGTGGACGGACAGGCCGGGTTGTTCACCTACACAGTGCGTGGGTGAGCACATCGCGGATATCCACGGTGGAGGGTGTACCGGTAAAGGAGAAGGTGACCGCGAGCCCCGGGGCGGCGGCGCCGGAGATGGCAGAAAAGCCGTAGATGCTACCGAGGTGGCCGGCATATTGCAGGCCGCACGGCAGCTGGGTGTACGCAATGCCGAGCCCGTAGGACATGCCGTCACCGCGGCCCATATCGCTCCCGTCGAGCATCTGCGGCAGTCGGTCCTGCGGCACCACCCGACCGGACAGCAGCGCGAGGAAGAACCGGTTCAGATCGGCGCCGGTGCTGATCAGCGCGCCGGCCGCCCACGGCAGCGACGGCTCCACCCGCGTCACGTCGGTAACGGTGCCGTCGACGGTGGCGTAGCCGGTCGGATGCGGGTCGCGCAGACCGGTTTCTCCGGTGGCCGGCAGGTAGGTGTCCCACAGTGCCAGCGGAGTGAGAATACGGTCGCGCAGTTCGTCGGTGTAGCGGTGTCCGGTCACCACCTCGATCAGCAGGCCGGCGACGATGTAGTTGGTATTGGTGTATTTGAATCGAGTGCCGGGGGCGAACTGCGCGGGTTGCCGCAGGGCGGCTGCGATCTCCTGGGCGGGGGTGTAGGTGTGGCCGTCCTGTGCCGCCTCGTACTCGTTCGTCTCCGGAGTTCCGGGCAGTTCGGGCAGTCCGCTTCGATGGCCCAGGATCTGGCGGACGGTGGGGGCGTACTCCTCCATCCCGGCCCCGATGAGCAGACCGGGCAGATACGCGTCGATCGACCGGTCGAGGTCGATCCTGTGTTCGGCGACCAGTTGCAGCACAATCGCGGCGGTGAAAGCCTTGGTGACGCTACCGACCCGGACATGCTGGGGACGATCGGTAGGGATCGGGGTCCCGGCGGCGATATCGGAGAGGCCGGCGGTGGCGACGACGGTCGCGTCGTTCTCGGTGATTGTGGCAATGGCCCCGACAGCACCCGAGCGGACCACCGCGTCGAGGTCGCCGCGCACTCTGTCCATGCGGGCGGCAGCCACCGAAGGTGTCGGGGCGGGCTCGACCGAGCTCGTCGTGCAGGCAGACAGGAGCACCGCCACTGTGCAGAGCGGTAGGACGATGGCTCGTATACCCATGATCCGATAGTTACGGGCTGTGTGCGGCGGCGCCGCGCGACCGCGATCGGCGTCGCGCGGTGTCGACGGAGCCGGTCAGGTGCCGCGGTCGCGGCGTTCGGTCCGGTCCACGCGTTCGTTCGCCGGATTGTCGTCGTCCTCGTCGTCGCGGGCCGGACACAGCGAGGCGAACGGTCCGGGTCGTTGCGCTACTTCTCTGATACTCATGCCATTCACGGCCGCCGCGTACCCGGCCACAGCGGATCGAATCCGGCTCCGGCGAAATCACCGGGACCGGTCGGCGCGGCGGCCGGTCAGACGGGACGCGGCGCCGGTCAGGCCGGTTGCGGACTCAGTTTGCGCAGCGGTTCGTCCAGTTCCGCGCGGTAGAAGTCGATGAACCCGTCCGGGTCCGGCCCGGCATTCTGCATCACCAGATGATCGAACCCGGCGTCCACGAACGGCTGCGCGACGTCGAGGTAGCGCTGCGCGTCCGGCCCACAGGCGAACTTTTCCAGAATGTCCTCCTCGCGGACCGTCGCCGAGGCCGCCGCGAAATTCACCGGGTTCGGCAATTCACTCATCACTTTCCAGCCGGTGAGCGCCCAGCGTGAGGTATCCAAGGCCGCCCGGGCCGCGGTGTGCTCGTCGGGCGCCCACGCCATCGGCACCTCGGCGTAGCGGGGGCCGGTGCCGCCCGCCGCCTCGTAGTCCGAGACCAGGTGTGGTTTCGGTTCGGTGGCGAAGAGCCCGTCACCCAGTTCGCCGGCGATCTCGGCGGCGTGGCTGCCACCGGCGGCCACCGCGATCACCGGCAACTCGTCGGGCAGATCGAATACGCGGGCATCGGACAGCTTCAAGAACTGGCCGTCGTAGGAGCGGTAGCCGCCCTCCCACAGCGACCGGATGATCTCCAGCGCTTCCCGCAGCAGTTGGTGGCGGCCGGCGACATCGACCGGGAAACCCTCACCCACGATGTGTTCATTGAGCCGCTCGCCGGAACCCAGACCCAGGGTGAACCGGTTCTCGGACAGGATCGCGAGCGTGGCGGCCGCCTGCGCGATGATCGCGGGGTGGTACCGCACGGTCGGACAGGTGACCCCGGTGGCGAGTCCGATCCGGTCGGTCTCCGCGGCGATGGCGCCGAGTACGGTCCAGGCGAAGGGGGAGTGGCCCTGGTTGTCCAGCCACGGGTGGAAATGGTCGCTGATCTCGACGAAATCGAATCCCGCGGCTTCGGCGCGGACGGCCTGCCGGACCAGTTCGGCGGGGCCGAAGCCCTCGGCGGCGAGTTTGTAGCCGATCTGCATGGTTCCTCCGAACGCTGTAGTCGTCGATGGCCACCGCCGAGTCGGGTCTCGCGGCGGGGCGGCGTCGGACGCAGGCGCGATACCCGATGGGCCGCGCGGGAAACGGGAACGGCTCGCTGCACCGGTCGGCCGGCAAGCGGTCAGGCCGAGGAGTAGGGGGAAACGCCGGTGGGTGTGCGCGTCACGGTGGCGCCGGCCCGCGTGGCGAGCGCCGCGAACGCGACGGCGTCCCGGACGGCCGCGCCACCGGGGTCGTTGTTGAAATAGACGAAGACGTCCTCGGCGTCGGACCAGGTCCCGGTGAGGCGCTCGGCCCACGTGCGCAGGGCGCGCGTCCCGTAGCGGGGCGCGGGTGCCGCCCGGCCCCGATGCAGTCGCAGGTAACCCCAGTCGGTGGTCCGCCAGCGTGGGGTCACCGGCTGCGAGCCGGCGTCGGCCCAGCAGAGTGCGGCGCCGTGGTCCTCGAGCACACCGTGGATGCGCGGCGACCACCACGACTCGTGCCGGGGCTCCACCGCGACCCGGATATCACGGGGGAAACAGCACAGGCAGGTGTCGAGCAGGCCCGGGTCGGCGCGCAGCGTCCCGGGAAGTTGCAGCAGCACCGGTCCGAGCCGCGGTCCCAGCCCACCCGCGTGGCGCAGCAACCGGGCGACCGGTTCCTCGGGATCGCGCAGGCGTTTCATATGGGTCAGGAACCGGCTGGCCTTGACCGCCACGACGAAGTCGGCCGGTGTCCGCTCCCGCCAGGCCTCGAAGGTCTCCCGGGTGGGCAGCCGATAGAAGGCATTGTTGTTCTCGACGGTCGCGAAACCCGCGGCATAGTGTTCCAGCCACAGCCGTTGCGGGCACCGCTCCGGGTAGAGGACACCGCGCCAGTCCCGGTATTGCCAGCCGGAGGTGCCGATGTGCAGCGTCATCGCCGGATCACCGGCTCTTCGCGGCGCGGCCCGGGACCGTCGCGTCTCCGTCCCGGGGCCGGGTGGTGACGCGGTCCTCGACCCGGCCGGACCGGTCGCCTGAATGGGCTCATGAGTGGCGGCTACCCGGGAGGTCCGCATTCATGCCCTCGGCGGTGCCGCCCCGGGCGCGCAGCGAAGCGGTAGCCCCGCTGTCACCGCGCCCGGGCTGTCACCGGGCCGCGACCGCCACCGCGTCTGGGCTGTCGCCGGGTCCCGGCCGTCACCGCGCCCGGGCTGTCACCGCGCGCCGGTGACCAACGTGTCCCGGCCTCCACTGGTGATTCCGGAACCCGCTGTAGCGTCCGGAGATCGGCTGTTGCCTACATACCGGGGCACGAGCTGACCCGGGCGGCCGCAGAGGCAAGGTTCGCCTCGCCGTCGCATTTCAGCGATACTTTCCGGGCGATGTTCGGGCTCACGCCCACGGCCTTCGTCCGGATCGGCGGCGAACTGTCGGTCATCGAGCGACGAAGGCCACCGCCCCTGTCGGCGGGGAGATGACGTGGGTATATTCGGCATCGGCAACTAGTTGCTTGTGCTAATCAACTCTGAGTGGTGAAAAGGTGATGCCCATGCCCGGTTTGACCGGCCGCATCCACGGCGCCGACGGCTGGCCCATACTCGACGCGGTGCTGACCGTGACGGATATGCGTGGTCGGCAGATCTGCCGCGCGGTATCCGACGAGAACGGCGCGGTGTCCACCGAACCGCTGCGTCCGGGTGTGCACACCGCGGTGCTCACCGCCGCCGGATATCAGCCCGCCGCCCGGGCGGTGCAGATCTCGTCGTCGGGTTCGGGCACCCTGGGCGAGGTGGCGCTGGCCCCGGTGGTCGACGCCGTCGCCCTTCCGCCGGCCGGCCCCTGGACCATCGACCCCGTGCACTCCTCGGTGATCGCCACCGCTCGTCACCTGGGCATTTCCAGTATCAAGGCGCGGTTCGCGGAGGTGAGCGGACGGCTCGATATCGCCGAGCGGTTCGAACAGACCTCCGGCTACGCCGAGATCAAGGCCGCCGCCATCGACACCGGTATCGAGATGCGCGACACCCACCTGCGCTCCGCTGACTTCCTCGACGTCGAGAACTACCCGCTGATCTCCTTCACCGGCAACGGGCTCAGCCGCACCGGCGGCGACACCTGGGTGATGTCGGGTGAGCTGTCCCTGCACGGACAGCGCCGGCCGGTCGATCTCGCGCTGACCTACGGCGGGTTCGGCCCGGACCCCTGGGGCGGGGTCCGGGCCGCCTTCCATGCCGAGACCACGCTGCGGCGTGACGATTTCGCTATCGACTACAACGCGATGGTCCGTGCCGGAGTGGCGGCGATCGGCACCACGGTCAAGATCGATCTGGACATCCAGGTGGTGCAGGGCGACCAGCTCCCCGAATCGGCCTAGCGGAGAGGCCGGCGGTACCGGCCGGCTACCGGACAGCGCTGGTGCGCCGGTACCCGTCGGTAATGGCGCGGAGTTCCTCGGCGGTCAGCACTTCCTCGATACGGTCGAAACCCTCGGGCGCCCGTTCCGCGACCATCCGCAGGGCGCGATCCATCGGAATGTCCCGGTTGGCGAGAACGATGGAGTTCGCCCTTTCGCGGCGTGCCGATTCGTAGGCCGCCAACCCGGCGACCGGGTCACCCGCGCGGGCCAGCTCCGCGGCTACCGACCGGGCGTCGAGAATCGCCTGTGAGCCGCCGTTGGAGCCGACCGGGTACATCGGGTGCGCGGCGTCGCCGAGCAGGGTGATCCGGCCGAAACTCCAGCGCGGCAGCGGATCCCGGTCGACCATCGGGTATTCCAGGATGGTCTCGCTCGCGGCGAGCAGGGCCGCCACGTCGAGGCCGGCGATCCGCCAGCCGCGGTAGTGCGGTACGACATCGTCGAGCCGTCCGGTATATGTCCACTCGGCCTCGCCCTGGCTGTCCTGTGGCATCCGCACCTCGGCGACCCAGTTGACGAGGACCTCGTCGCTGCCCGGCGCGGCGGGCCCGAGCGGATAGGCGACGAGTTTGGCGGCGTGATTGCTGCCGGCCATCAGCATCGAGGTGCCGGTGAGGAAGCGCGCCGCGGTGGCGACGCCGCGCCACATCCGGATACCGTTCCAGCACGGTGGGCCCTCGTCCGGGTACAGGTGCGCCCGTACCGCGGAATGCAGCCCGTCGGCGCCGATCACCGCGTCCGCGGTGAGCTCGCTCGCGGGGCCGCCGCCGTGCTCGTCGACCGTGACGCGGACCTGCCGATCCACTTCGATGGCGGCGACGAACCGGCACCCGGTCCGTACCGCGCCGGGACCGAGCCGGTCGCGCACCGCATCCAGCAGCAACGACTGCAGCCGGCCGCGGTGGACCGAATACTGCGGCCACGGGTATCCGGCCGCCACGCCGCGCGGCTCTCGCCAGATCTCGTTGCCGAACCGGTCGTAGTGCACCAGTTCGGAGGTGGCGATCGCCCGCGCGGCGAGCGCGTCGTGCAGCCCGAGTTCGGCGAGGATTCCGGTCGCGTGCGGCAGCAGATTGATGCCGACGCCGAGCGGGCGTAGCCGCGGGACCCGGTCGATCACCTGGACCTCGATACCGGCCGCGTGCAGGCTCAGCGCTGTCGTCAGCCCACCGATCCCGGCGCCGACGATCAGCACCCTCATCGGGCCGCCGCCAGCGGCACATAGGCGGGGTTGAACCGTTCGTGCAGATGCGCCACCACGGTCGACCGGTCGGACAGCACGCTCTCCTTGTACGCGCAGGGCAGGCCTTCGCCGCCACCGGCCGCGGGCCAGCGCGTGACGCCCGCGCCCAGGACCGTGCGCGCGAGGTGGCGGCGGGCGCCGGCGAGACTGTGGCCGATGGGCAGGCGTTCGTCGGTGAGCAGGGCGGTGAGTTCGTCGTCGGTGGCCACCACGGCCACGCAGTTCCACGAGACGGCCGCGCCGCCGGTGGTGACGAGGGTCGAGTGGCGCACGATCACGGGATCGGTATCGGCACAGCCGAGCGCCGTGCGTACCGCGGGGTCGAGGTCACCTCCGGTGGTGGTGTGCTGATCGGTGAGGTCGAGTGCCAGCGGGCGGCCGATCAGCGCCTCCAGCAGTCTGGTCATCGATCCGTCAGCGCGCAGTAACATCCGGGTAACCGAGGGTAAATCGGATCCCGTTGTCTCCGTGAGGAATTCCGTCACCGGGTCAACGATACGGCGGCGGCGCCGGGGCGGCATTCCCGGCGGCGGAGATATCGGCCACGTGAAGGGCCGGGGTGGTATCGCCGGAGAAGCTGCCGATTCGCCCCTTTCACAACCAAGCGCTTGTTAGAATCCGGCGATGATCTCGACGGTCGTCTGGGGGACCGGCAATGTGGGCCGCGCCGCCGTACGGGCGGTCGACGCCCACCCCGAACTCGAACTCACGGCTGTCCTCGTGCACGACCCGGTTAAGGCGGGCCGGGACGCGGGCGACCTGGCCGGGCTCGACCGGTCGCTGGGCGTGGCGGCCACCACCGATGTGGACGCGGTGCTGGCGGCCCGCCCCGGGGCGGTGGTGTACGCCGCGTCGGGGGAAATCCGGCCCGACGACGCCCTCGCCGATATCGTCCGCGCGATCGGCGGCGGCGCGGTGGTGGTGACCCCGGCGCTCTACGCCCTCTACGACCAGCGCGGCGCCCCACCCGAGGTCCGGGAACCGGTTCTGGCCGCGATCGAATCCGGCGGCGGCTCCCTGTTCGTCTCGGGCATCGATCCCGGCTGGGGCAACGATGTGCTGCCGCTGCTCGTCAGCGGTTTGGGCAGCGTCGTCGAGGTGGTGCGCTGCCAGGAGATCTTCGACTACTCCACCTACGACCAGCCCGATTCCGTGCGCTACCTGGTGGGCATGGGGCAGCCCATGGACCAGGTACCCGCCATGGTGGCACCCACGGTCCCGACCATGGTGTGGGGCGGACAGGTGCGGCTCATGGCCCGGGCGCTCGGCGTCGAACTCGACGAGGTCCGCGAGTCCGTCCAGCGGCTGCCCCTGGAAACCACCGTCGAGACCGCGACCATGGGCAAGTTCGAGGCCGGCACCCAGGGCGCCATGCGTTTCGAGGTGCAGGGCATCGTGGCCGGTGTGCCCCGGATCGTGGTGGAGCACATCACCCGGATCCACCCGTCGTGCGCACCCGAATGGCCCGCCCCGCCCAACGGTGCAGGGGCGCACCGAGTGATCATCGAAGGCCGTCCGCGCATCGAGGTCACCGTCGAGGCGACCGACGAGGGCGGCAACTACGCGGCCGGTGGTAACGCCACGGCCGTGGGGCGGCTGGTCGGTGCGATCGACTGGCTGGTCGCGGCCGGGCCCGGCCTCTACGACGCCCTCGATGTCCCGCTGCGCCCGGCGGCCGGAAAGTTCGGAAGGAACGCCTCGTGAGAGTTGACATTCCCGAAGGCAAGGATCCCATCGGTTACGTCTGGGGCGAGATGGTGCCCGGCATCGGTCTCGCCGCCTCGAACTTTTCGCTGGCGGTGTACGCGCACACCACGCTGGGCCTGCGCGAATTCGAGGCCGCGCGGCTGCGGATCGCCCAGATCAACGGCTGCGTGTTCTGCCTGGACTGGCGGACCGAACGCGACGGACAGAAGGTGGAGGAGGGCTTCGACGCCGCCGTCGCCGACTGGCGCGGCACCGAGATGCTCGACGACCGGGCCCGGCTGGCCGCCGAATACGCCGAACGCTACGCCCTGGACCACCACAACCTCGACGAGGATTTCTGGTCCCGGATGACCGCGCACTACAGCCAGGCCGAGATCGTGGAGCTGAGCATGTGCCTGGGCTCCTGGCTCGCCTTCGGCCGGCTCAACCATGTCCTCGGACTCGACGCAGTGTGTGTGCTCCCCGGACATTCGGCGCCGAGTGCCCCCGGGGCCCGTCCCGGTGCCTGAGCCGGTTCCCGGCCCGGGACCGGTGCGATGAAGCCGCGGCGTCCTGGGTAACTGCGGGGTATGAAGACTCGAGACCGTATCGCCGAACCCTGGGGAGCACGCACCCGCTACGGTCCGGGGCTGTACGAACTCCGCGCCGAGGACCGAGGTGACCGGTGAAACTGCATATCGTCATCGAGGAACTGCAATTCTCCGAGCGAGAACTCGCCGGGGAACTGGCGGCCGTCGCGGTCCGGCACCGGGCCGAATACGAGATCCACCAGACCGCCCGGGATCTGGCCGGCTCGTCGCAGGACCATCTCCGCGAACTGGACGCGCTCGCCCCCCGGTTCGGGGCGGCCAAAGGTCACGGCCGGCGCCACCTGCGGGTCCGGCTTCCCCGCCCGCGCCGGCTGCGCGGAGCCGGCGGCCGGCCGCCGGACCCGGGGCTGCGGCTCCTGCGGGATCTACGCCGGCTGCATCAGCTCGCGGCGGGTGTGTCGGTGGACTGGGAACTGCTCGCCCAGGGCGCGCAGGCGGCCCGGGAACCGGAACTGCTGGCCCTGGCCGCGCAGTGCCATCCGGGTACGCAGCGCCAGCTGCGCTGGACCAACGCCATGTGCAAGGTGCTCTCACCCCAGATCCTCGCGGGCTGAGTCGCGGCCGGCGGCAAGCGGCCGAACCGGCGCCCGGCCGGCTGTGTCGGCACCGCGAACCCGGGTATGCCGCACACCCCGACGGACAGCGAGGTGAACTGATGCGGGTGATCGTCACGGGGGCCACGGGAAATGTGGGTACCGCGGTGCTCGAGCAGCTGAGCGGTACCGGAACGGTGGATTCGATCGTGGGCGTGGCCCGGCGGAAACCGGAGCACGCGCATCCGGGGGTCGAATGGGCGGCGGCCGATATCCGCTCCGCCGATCTGGCGTCGCTGTTCCGCGGCGCCGACGCGGTGGTCGACCTGGCCTGGGTGTTCCAGCCCACGCGGCGGCCCGGCGACACGTGGCGGACCAATGTCGGGGGGACCGGCCGGGTGCTCGCCGCGGTGGCCGCGGCCGGGGTGCCCGCGCTGGTACACGCCTCCTCGGTCGCGGCCTACTCGCCCGCGACCGGTGACGAGCCGGTCGACGAGAGCTGGCCGACCGAGGGCTGGCCGGGGGCGTCCTACGCGGTCGAGAAAGCCTATGTAGAGCGGCTGCTGGACCTTTTCGAATACGAACATCCGGACTGCCGCCTGGTCCGGATGCGCCCGGCGTTCACCTTCCAGCGCGCCTCGGCCGCACAGCAGCGCCGGCTGTTCGCCGGACCGCTGCTCCCCGACCGGCTGGTCCGGCCGGGACTGCTACCGCTGTTGCCCTATCCGCGCGGGCTGCGCTTCCAGGCATTGCACAGTGCCGACGCGGGCCGTGCCTATACGGCGGCGGTGCTCTCCGGCGCGCGGGGCGCGTTCAATATCGCGGCCGAACCGGTCCTCGACCGCGCCGAGCTCGCGCGGTTGCTGGGTGTGCGCACGGTCGAAGTGCCCCCGTGGCCGGTCCGGACCGCGCTGGCCGGCGCCTGGCACCTACGCCTGGTGCCCGCCACGCCCGGCCTGTTCGACACGATGATGCAGTTGCCGATCATGGACACCACCCGGGCCCGGACGGAACTCGGCTGGCAGCCGCGGGTCACCGCGACCGACGCGCTGCGCGAGTTCCTCGACGCGCTGCGCGAACGCCGGGGTGGCGACACCCCGCCGCTGGCCCCCGACGCCGGGGGAGTGGCGCGCCACCGTGAATTCACCTCCGGCGTCGGTGGGCGCGATCCGGTCGACAACCGACTGTGTGATCACGATCCGTCCGGGTAGCCGCGCCCTATGGCTACTATCGCTCCCTTACCGAAAGAACGCATAGGCGCGCCGCTACGGGCCGTGGTGACCGGATCCGATTCGGGGATCGGCCGGGCGATCGCGGTCGCGCTGGCCGGCGGCGGTGTCGATGTGGGGATCACCTATCACTCGGACGAGGCCGGTGCCCGGCATACGGCGGGACTGGCTCGCGACCGGGGTGCGCGCGCCGCTGTCCGGCAGATGGATCTGGACGATCTGCCCACGAGTACCGCCGCAGTGGACGAACTCGCCGACGAATTGGGCGGAGTGGATGTGCTGGTGAACTGTGCCGGTACCGGCTCCGCGCAGAAGGCGATGGATATGGATTTCGACACCTGGCGGCATGTGCTGTCGGTCGACCTGGACGGCGCCTTCCTCTGTACGCAACGTGCCGTCCGGCATATGACGGAGGCCGGCCGCGGCGGGCGGATCATCAATATCACCAGCGTGCACGAGCACGCACCCAAGGTCGGGGCGGCACCCTACTGTGCGGCCAAGGCGGGCCTCGGCGCCCTGACCAAAGTGCTGGCGCTGGAACTGGCCGAACACGACATCACCGTGAACTCGGTGGCCCCCGGGGAGATCGCCACCCCGATGACCGGGCAGGAGGACGCCGATCCACGCGAACAACCCCGGCCGGGGCTGCCGCTGGGCCGGCCCGGCCACGCCGAGGAAGTCGCCTCCGTGGTGGCTTTCCTGGCGACCCCCGCCGCGGGATATGTGACCGGAGCGTCCTATGTCGTCGACGGCGGCATGCTGCTGATGGGGCCGCAGTCCAGCCAGCTCGTCGGCGACGAGGGCTGGCGTAATCCGAAGGGAGACGCATGATGACCGATCGACTTACCCTGGCTCCGGTGTCGGCACTGGTGCGCGGCGCGTTCGACGCCGGTGCCCATCTCCGGCACGCCCGTTTCTTCCACCCGCGCGGCGTCCGGCTCTCCGGTCGGTTCCGCGCCGAACCCGAATTCACCCGGCTGTTCGGCGACGGCGACCGCGCGACCATCGGGCGCCTCTCCAAAGGGGTGGGCACTCCCGGCGGCCTCCCGGATATTCTCGGCCTCGCCTTCCGGGTGCTCGATATCAACGACAAACCCTGGGATTTCGCGCTGGCGACCACCGGACAGCGCCCGGTCGCCCGGCTATCCCTGACCGTCGCGCGCGGCTGGGACAGCGCCCGGTTCGGCAGTCTGCTGCCCTACCAGTGGGACGATTCCGATCCGCTCTGGGTGCTCGCCGAGCCGGACCCGGGGCTACCCACCAGCACCTCGCTGTCGGCCCTGGCCCGGCATGTGCACGAGCATCAGATCGGGTACACGATCTCGGTCGCCGGTTACGGGCCCGCGCGCCAGACCGTGGGACACCTGGCGCTGCGCGCCGCCGACCCGGGCGAACATCGCACCGATTTCTACGATCCCGTGCTCAACCACCCCGCCGATGTAGCCCTGCTGCCCCGCGCGGTGCAGCGGCTGCGGGAATCGGCCTACGACGGCAGCCGCCGTGGTCGCGGTGTCGAGGACCGGGAAACCGGCCGGGTCGAGGTGGACCCGCACCGGTGACGGCGGCGCCAGGAAATCGGCGGCGACCTGTTTGCGCGGCGGCGTCCGGGAAAACACGCGACCATGAACGAAACCGAGGACCCCGGCACGGAATCCCCTGAGATCGCCGAGTGGGCGAGTAGCTCGATTCCGTCGACCGGCGAACAGCTGGACGAAGACGAACTGGCCGCCGACCCGCTCGAGGAGGGTATGGATCCGCCCGACCACTGGTCGGCCGCGGACCGGTACGCCACTACGCCGCGGGAGCAGCGAGAGGGTGAACCGATGGAGCTCCGGCTTGCGGAGGAAGAGCCCGATATCGTGCCGGAGGGTCAACGTTCGGCCAGCCGGCCCGACGCGCAGCCGGGCGCCGAGCGGCCCTGAGCGGCTCGGGGCAGGGACGGCGCCGGTGACGCCGGCGCCGCAGCGCAGTCGGCGATTTCGCAGTTCATGATCGGGTGCCGGCGCTGCTGCGCGGCGGGTGCGGTGGGCAGTGCCCGGTTCTGCCACTCGTCACGGTGTCGCGAGTCGAGGCCGGGACCTACTCCCCAACCCTGGCCGCCCGCTACGAGTCGGTGCGGTGGTCGTCGCGCCCGCCGCCCGTAACCGGGCGGGCAACGGCGCGGTCCGCGCTTCTTCGGCCGTGTCATCCGGGAGTCGGGCGGCCACCTGGGTCGCGGGCGTTCAGTGCCGCGTCCAGGTGGGTTGAGCGAAATCCGCGACCCGGGCCGCCTTCGGCTCGCTGCCCAGCAGCACCACCTCGCGGAACTGCCAGAGCATGGCGCCGGTGGGGGCGTGGATCGTCATATTCGGGCCCAGGCGCATCTGCAGCAGGCCGGGCTCACCGGGCGGGGCGTCGACCGCCGGGGCGCCGTCGTCGTGCATCCGGGCGGAGTCCGGCAACACCCAGTGCGGTGTGTCGTCGGCGGCCAGCCGGTCGAAAGCGGCCTGGTGCACCGAATGGACTTCCTCCGCGTTCGGCTGCAGGCGCGTGATATCGGACAGCGTCGCCACCAGGGGAGTGATGGCGAACCCGGAGCTGGCCGGAAAATCGTCGAGGGTGCCGAGTACATCGTCGGGGCCGGTCGTCAGCCCGAGCTCTTCGTGCAGTTCGCGCAGGGCGGCCTGCTGCGTGGTCTCGCCCGGTTCGACGCGGCCGCCGGGCAGCGCCCACTGCCCGGCATTGCGGCCGCGATAGGCACGTTTGATGACCAGCACCGACAGCGATCCACCGGTATCGACCACACACAGCACCACGGCGGCCCGGCGCAATCCGTCGGTATCGGGTACCGCGATCCGCGGGAACACCGCCAGCCGGGCCCGGGCGAGGGTGCGGAATTCGTGGAGATTGTCGGGGACCCGCGGTCCCGGGTCTGTTCCCATACGTTCGATCATGCACCATCGGCCCGCGGCCGCCGGGCGGTGGGCGCGGGGTTCACAGGCGCCGCAT
Organism: Nocardia sp. NPDC050799; assembly: GCF_040654015.1. Lineage (NCBI taxonomy): Bacteria > Bacillati > Actinomycetota > Actinomycetes > Mycobacteriales > Nocardiaceae > Nocardia > Nocardia sp. NPDC050799. Next base: position 38,549 of record NZ_JBFAHF010000015.1, on the reverse strand, counting down.
CACCGAGACGACCTTACCCAGCACCACCGCGTGGTCGCCGTCGATCACCTGATACGCAGGGTTGCGCGGTTCCAGGTACACATGACCGGCACGGCGGCGGAACACCTTGACCGTCGCCTCCCCGTCCAGCATCGCGGCGACGATCTCCCCGGTCTGCGCGTCGGGCTGGCGGCGTACCACCACGATATCCCCGTCGCAGATGGCCGCGTCCACCATCGAATCGCCGCGCACCCGCAACCCGAACACGGTCCCGCGGCCCACCAGTTCCCGTGGCAGCGTGAGCACATCGTCGGTGTGCTCGTCGGCGAGGATCGGCGTACCCGCCGCGATATCGCCGACGACGGGGACCGCGACGGCGTCCCGGGCGGCGGGTTCCGCCACGGCTCGGGCGTTCAGGAACAGCCGCACGTCCATCGGCCGGGAGACTCCGTCACCGCGGCGCAGGAAGCCCTTCTCCTCCAGACTCTTCAGATGCCTCGATACCGAGGACGGGGAGCGCAGCCCGACGGCGTCACCGAGCTGCCGGGTATTCGGCGGGTAACCGTGCCGCACCACCCACTCCCGTATCGCCGCGAGGATGCGGCGCTGGCGTTCCGGCAGGGTCGAGGTGTCGAGGTGGTCGAATTCGGTCACCGCGACATCGTATGACCAGGCGTGACAGCCGCTTCCGAGGTATCCGCGTTGCCGCGTTGCCGCGTTGCCGCGTTGCCGCGTTGCCGGGCCGCATGGACTGTCGGCCTGCGGGACTGCGGGCCTGCGGGACTGCCGAGCCGCCGAGCCGCCGAGCCGCGGGGTCGCGGGGTCGGGCTCAGCTCGCTACGTAGGGCCGTGCCGCGCGTGCGGTACGCAGCGCCTCGCCCCACCAGACGAGCTGGTCGAGCAGCGTGGTGGCCGCGGTCTCGGCGCCGGCGCCGGGTGCCAGCGCGCCGGTCTCGTCCCGCTGCCCCCAGGGGTTGTGGAAGCTGACGGTGTCGCGGACGGTGACGGCGTGCAGTTCGGCGAACACCGTGCGCAGGTGCTCGGTCGCGCGCAGGCCGCCCGAGATACCGCCGTAGCTCACGAAACCCACGGGTTTGGCCTGCCATTCCGCGTGGTGCAGGTCGATGAAGTTCTTCAGGGTGCCGGGATAGCTGTGGTTGTACTCCGGCGTGATCACGACGAAGGCGTCGGCGGCGGCGAGTGTCTCCCGGGTCCCGGCGAGGCCGGCGGCGGGCGCGCCGAAGGTGTGCGGTAGTTCGGTGTCCGCGATATCGACGGTGATGGGTGCCAGGTCGGCGCGCAGCGATGCCCTGGTGAGGAACCAGTCTCCGACGGCGGGGCCGAAACGGCCGTCGCGGCTGCTGCCGATGATGACCGCGACGCGCAGGGGTGTGCCGGTGCCGGATGCGGCGGCGATATCCATGTTTCCTCCAAGGTGTGCCGGGCGGTGGGTGCGCCGCCTCGGCAACCACTCTGAATGCTCAACTATTGTTCAGGTCAAGTCCGGATCCCGGCCTCCGGTGACAGACGTTCGCCGGCGGGTATGCCGACGATAGAACGTGGCGCATTACGGAACGGTTGCGCGAGCTCTACACTGGCGCGGTCGGCGAGTCGACGTTCTAGGCTGGTACCGGACGGCGTATGCCCTGGCACGAGGGAGCACATGGATATCGCGGAGGCGCCACAGCCGGTGTACCGGCAGGCCCGCTTTGCCGATCTCGAGGACATCGCGGCCATCGAGGCCGAGGTGTTCGGTGAACCGTACCTGTACCTGATGCTGCGCCAGCTCTATGATCTGCACGGTTCGGAATGGCTGGTCGCCGAGGTCGCGGGCACGGTCATCGGGTACGCGCTCACCCTGGAGAAGTCCGGGCGGGCGCTGCTGTTCACCTTCGCGGTGGCCAAGCGGTACCAGGGTGCCGGTTTCGGCCGCGCGCTGCTGAACCAGACCCTGCGCGTATGCCGGGAACTGGGTACCGACACGGTGTACCTCACGGTCCGGCCCGACAATCATCCCGCCGGAAATCTGTTCAAACAGGCCGGTTTCGAGTTCGTCGAACACGACGAGCGCTACTTCGGGCCCGGGGAGCCCCGCGACCTCTACGAATTCCGACTCCATCCCTGAACGCTAAACTGGTTCGTATGGGCGAGATCTCGCCGTTCGTGGCGTCGGTCTCCACCAGGATCGCCAGGCACGCAGCGGCTTACACCGCCGAGCTGGATGCCGCCGCGCATCCCGAGCGGATGTCACTGGACACCTTCGCCGTGCATGTCGAAGCCGTTCTCGACGATTACGATCCCCCCAGCGCGCGTCGCCGGCACTCCGACACGCTGGTCTTCCCGCACCTCTACGGCGCGGCCCGCGATCCCCGCCCCGACGAGGAGGGCTGGCGGGTGCCCAGCGCGGTACCGGCCGCGCTCATGGCCGCCGAGGTCGAGTTCCGCGGTCCGCTGCGACTCAGCGCCCGGCAGAACACGCTGCTGGCCGAGGAATACGAGGCGATCGGTGCGCAATTGTCGGAGGTGGGCCTGGCCACCCACGCGGCCCTGGCCTTCCGCCGCGCCATGGCGTTGTACCGGGTGAATGAGGACGACGAAGCCGAGGACCGCTGCGGCCTGCAGCTGGCGCGTGCGAACACCCGCGGACTGCCGCACGGGTTGCGACGCTGGGCCGGACAGGGTTCCTATCTCCTGTGTGGTCACGGCTATCGGCCCTCGTGGCTGCTGGGCTGGGTGATCCTGCAGATGCTGGTGTTCACCGGGGTGGCATTGCTGCTGGGTGGGCAGGCGGTCGACGATACGATCTACATGGGTGTCACCGGTTTCCTGAATCCGCCGGGCCCCGGTGATACGCAGGAATTGCCCAGAGCCGTACGGACGCTCTTCGTCGTCGAGGCCTGGACCGGCGCGGTATCCATGTCGGTGTTCTTCGCGCTGCTGGTCCGGAAATGGTTCCGGATGTAGCCGGGGCGGCGGTGCGGGCGGGTCACCATTCCGCGTCGAAGATCTTGTGCCGCAACGCCGACAGCGTGGCGACCGCGATATTGTCGCGTAACCGGCCCACCAGGGTGTTCCACTGCCGGGAGAAACCGGGATCGTTCTGCAGGTCCTTCCACAGCGCACGTAGTACCGGCGGCGTATGGGCGCCCGGCATCCACAGCCCGGCCAGATGTTCGAGAGCGGGAGCCAGAATATCGATTCGTTCGCGGCTGTGCGGGGCGAACCGGTCGGCTTCGTCGAGGGCGTCGGCCAGTACCGTCAGCAGCCAATCGTGCGCGGCCAGATCCTCGCAGAACCGTTGCGCCGCCTCCAGATCGGTTTCGTCGCGCACGATCAGCCGCACCGAGCGGACGGTGTCGTCGTCCAGGTGCAGGGTTGCGGCCGGCCCGCTGCTGCCGCCGACCCGGGCCGTCCAGCGCAGCCGGGTCGTCCCGGCCTGCACCGGTGGGTTCTGGTCCAGCCGGGAATCGGCGCGGACCCGGGCCAGCAGCCGTTCGCTGATCGACGCCAGGTCCAGCGGGGCCGTCCCCGGCAGCGGGCCGGCAGCGAGATAACTGTCGGCCAGGACGTTCCCGGCCGCCACCCGCTCGGGAATCCGGGTGACGACCTCGGTGACCCCCTTCTGGCTGATGTAGTGGGACCAGGTCTGGCGCCGGCGTTCCGAGGCACGCACCACCCGGGTACGCGCCGAGGACTGCAGCACCCGCCCGCCGGCCAGTGCGAGACTGGTGGCCACGGTGCCGACGATCCGGGCGGGCTGATCACCGAGGCGAAGATCGCAATCGACCCCCACCGCCGTGGTCGGGGACAGGCCCAGCGTGCCCGGTCGCTCCCGCCACCGCACGCCGCAGCCGGGTAGCAGGGCCAGCAGTTCCCCGGCCTCGGCTCGGGTCAGCGCGGTGGCCGACGGCAGCAGGCAGGTGCGTACCTCACCGAGGACGACCAGGGGCGCGGTCGCGGCCATCTCAGGACCCGTCGAGTAGCAGGTGGGACAGCCGCTCGCTGATCTTGCGCGAGACCACCACGTCCTCGGCCGCACCGGTCGCGATGACCTGCGCGAGCACGTCCTCGTCCAGGTCGAGATGGTCGAGCACCAGTCGTACCGCGTGTTCGATACCGAGATAGCGTTTGGGCAGCATCGACAGGGTCTGATACGCCGCGAACGGCGCCGCGTCCGGGGTGAGCTGCACGACCGGCGGCACCTCGTGCCAGCGACGCGGCCACGGCTCACCGTGCCACTGCTGCGGATCCACCACGGCGGCACCGTGATACCGCAGCATGCCCAGCCGCAGCAGATGCCAGACCGCGGCCAGAAACGGGCAGGACCAGCGGGTCACCGTGACGTCGTCGACGAGCTGGGTGCTCCACAACTGCACGTCCAGGAAGATGGAATGCTCGCGGCGGCCGAACTCTTCGGGTGGTTCGTAGGTGCGTCCGCGCATGGCCTGCGCCGGTTCGTGTTCGGAGGACCGGCGGCCGTTGCACAGCCACCCGGACTGCGCGGTCGGCGGCCGGCGCCCGGTATCGGGCGGCGCCGGTTCGGCGACGATCCGCGCGGCCACCATCTCGGCCACCGGGATCGGCTCACCCAGCGGGACCCCGTCCATGAACTGCGAGGTCTGCCAGCAGCCCGACTCGCGGGCCAGATAGTCGATGGTGAGCCCGGCCGCGTCGGCGGCGGTGAGCAGTTTGCCGAGGACCTCCGCGGGATCGGTATCGGGCTGGAAGTAGTCGTCGATCAGATAGCAGGTGCTGACCCGGACGTCCGGGCCGAACCGGACGCGGGCGGATTCGGTGAACGCCGCGACCAGCGGCACGATCCGGCGGAACTCTGCCTTCACCCGCTCGAGATCGCCCAGGAGGTCGTTGAGATAGAAGTGCCCGACCTCGATCGACAGATGCGAGAGCGGAACCGGGGCGACCCAGGGCTGTTCGGTGGCCTCGGTGTAAACCTGCCTGTCCCGCATCTAGAGCCTCTCCCAGCTGGCGACGTCCATCAGGCGCCGCGCGAGTTCGGTGTAGGCCTGCGCCGTTTCGTGGTTGGCGATATGGGCGTTGACATCGCTGTCGAGAATCAGCTGTTCCCGCCACTGCAATACCGGTTCCATCGGCGTGGCGCCCAGCACCGCGGTCGCGCCCAGCCGGTTGGCGGTGGCCAGCCGGCGCAGCGCGACATCCTGTTCCTGCAACCATGCCGCCTGCGCCGCGCGCTGCGCGGTGAGATGCGAGTTGGCAGCGGGTACGGCGGTGCGGATATAGCGGGTGGAGCCCAGCAGTTCGTCGGGATCGTGCCCGCAGGCCGCGCCGGTCTGCAACAGCCCGTGCGGACCGTAGACCAGGCCGGCCGCCGCCAGGATGTGCTGACGGGTCCAGCGGTGGAAGATCAGCCAGCGCGCCGTCCGGCGGCGCAACTGCGGGAGCGCGGTCGCCTGCAGCGCGATCTCCAGCGCGACCGACCGGCCCGCGCTCAGGTCGACGATCACGACCCGGAACTCCTGTTCCAGCGCCACCAGCAATTCGGCGCAGCGGGTCACCACCGCATCGTCGGCGGTGAGGAATTCGGCGCCGCCCTCGTCGCCCGGGAACAGGACCAGCCGTCCGGAGCGGGGGGCGACCCGTTTGAGTTCGGAGCGATCGGTGGCGGTGCCGACGTCGACCCGGGCCGCCGTCCCGGTCTGCCCGAGCAGATAGGAGTGCACCCCGCCGTCGGCGACGCCCCGTTCGACCGTGCCGATCTCGAACAGCGCCCCGGCGGTCGGTGACCCGAAATCGAAATCCACATAGGCGACGTTCCGGCCCGACATACACAACCGGTACGCGATATTGCAGCTGGTCACCGAACGTCCGGTGCCGCCCTTGTCGGAGGTGGAGAATACGAGCACCCGGACCCCCCTATCGCGTCGCGTCCTGGCGCGCGTACGCCAGTTCGTCGAGCTGGATCAGCGCCTGGGTGGCCAGACTGTACGCGGTACCCGGACGCTCGTGCAGCACTCCCCGGGCCCGGTCCAGTGATTGCCGGATCCGGTTCACCGCCGCCTGCTTCGGGGTCAGATCATCGCCCGCGACCTCGAGCTCCTCCTGGTTGAGCAGATGTTCGGCCTCGCTCAGCAGATCGACTGCGCGCGCGACCATGGTGGCCGGGGCCAGCGGCGGTTCGCGGAAGGTGTCGTAGGCGATCACCAGGCATTCCATGACGCGTTCGGTGACGAACCAGGACGGGCCGGCCGGGACCGCGGACTCCGGGCCGAGCAGGGCCGCCGGATCGTCCCACAGACCGGCCGCCGGGCCGTCGCGCTGGATTCGCCCGTCGAGATGGTCCATCGCCGCCTCGGCGAGCGCCATCAACTGATCCCGGGTGTCGACATCGGTGCGCAGGCGCGCCGCCTGCAGGCAGCGTTTGAGCATCATGGTCACGAAATCCGGGACATACCATTCGAGTACGGAGCCCCCGCCGATATCCTCGCTCCCGGCCAGACCCAGCCGGACACCCGGATAGTGCAGGACCGCGGCCGCGTCCCCGGCGGTGAGGCGGCTGGTGATCCGGCCCCGGCGGGCCAGCTGATCGAAAACCGCCACGGTCCGGGCCAGGTCCTCCGTGCTGTCCCGGTACACCAGGTCCTGGATGAGGATGGCGGTGACGGTGAGACTGAAGTAGTCCGATTCCTCGCCGTCGGAGGTGCGCCAGGGAATATCCTCCAGCGGCCAGCGGCCGCCGCCGAACCGGGCCACCGTGGACCAGTAGTTGCGGGCCAGTTCGAACCGCAACTGCAGGGCGTCGGCGAGTGTGCGCTGCTCGTCGCTCAGCAGGTCCAGCTCCCGGATGCGCTGGGAGGACAAATCGATGATGCCGTCGAGGGCGACGGCGGTGAAGTACAGGTAGGGACGGGGTTCGGCGTGCCCGGCCGCGTGGCCGACCTCGCCGGGGACGAACTCGATGGGTTCGGCGGTGCGCACGATGCCCCAGCCCCAGCCGCATTCGAAGAGTCGCTCGTCGTCGGCGACGTCCACCTCGGCGGTCTGGCTGAGCCGGACCTCGTTGGCGGCCTGGACCCGCAGCCGTTCCAGCCGTGCCGACAGGCGCCGGATCACCTCGTCGGCGGGGGCGTGGCTCTGGTTGATCATATGCAGGATCGCCTGTCCCGCCGCGGACTTCGGCTCGGGCGTGTGGATGACGAAACTGCGCACCAGACCCGCCATCGCGGCGGTGAGCCGGATCCCGACCGCGTCGATCACCAGCGGAATGCGTTCGCTCAACTGCCGTGCCTCGCGCCGCACCTCACCGCCGACGAAACGCTGGAATCCGCGCAGGAAACGCAACGCCGCGATACACAGACTCAGCGACATGGAATAGGAGTCGACGATCCCCAGGGCGAGCTGCTCCTCGGTCAGCGGGCGATCACCGGTCGCGCGCAGGTAGGAACCGGCCGCGAAGACCGGATCCCCGTCGGGACCGGTATAGCGCCGCAGGTAATCCTCCAGCAGGCCGACCAGTGCGCCGCCGATGCGGGTCTCCTCGCCGAAGGGGTCGAGTGTCCGCCGGGCGTCGGCCGCCATATCGTCGGGCTGGTCCAGGGCGAAGGCCTCGAGTTCGGTCGCCGGGTACAGCAGGCACAGCAACTGTTCGGCGTCGCTGATCGAATTGCTGCCGTCGCGGCCGCCCCAGGTCCAGGTGCCGCCCCGGTAGGAACAGGCGAGCACGGCCCGCCACAGGTCCAGCAGCTGTTGCCGCGGCCTAATTCTCATATCCCGTGTCCTCGCCCCCGCGTTCGATCGGCGCGTCGAACGTCGTCACCTAGAGTGTGCCCCGACTTCGTTCGCCGGGACAACTATTCGGCGGGTTCCACGTTTGCCGCGAGATAACTTGCGCGGCAAACGCTTCCGATCGGCCGGGGCCGGAGATCCGATGCGCCGTCCGCGGCCGACCTCGCCGCCTCGCCACCCCGGGTTGCGGGCTCGATCGGTCCGCCCCGGCATTGCGCGCCTGCGGAGCAGGCGGGTGGCAGCAGGCCGGGCATCTCCCGGGGCCGCGGGCGGCGGGCGAGTTCGTGGTTCGGCCGTGGTCGCCGTGGCGTCGGCCTGGTGCTGGGTAAGGAACTCGGTCTACGCCGCATCGCGGTCAGGGGCGCGCAGCACCGACGGGGGATGCACCGTACCGGTCACCCGGAGGCCCGGGCGTTCGACGGTGTGGCCGCGTAGCGACCGCGGCCGAGGTCGCCGCCGCGGCAGTCCGCCGCCGCCACGCGGACCTGCCCGAGATCGGCGCCGCCGGGAACGAACTCGGCGGCGCCGACCGGTTGCGGTGCCCGGCGGCGGTTCGTGGTCGCGCGGGCGGCGGGGCTCATCGACGGGTCTACTTGCCCAGGGCTTCGGCCAGTTCGTTCTTGGTCATCTTCGAGCGGCCCTTGATATTGCGGCTCTTCGCTTCGTTGTACAGCTGGTCGCGGGTCCGGCCCTTGGGCTTGTCGGTGCCCGAACGCAGGCCGCCGCGTCGCTGCGGTGACATATCGCGGGTCGAGGAGCGGCTCGCGGTCTTGGTCTGCCCGGCCTGGGCGCGGTTCTTGTTGACGGTCCGGGCACCGATTTCCTTCGCACGCTCGGTGCTCGCTCCGCGATCCTCGGCGGAATCCTTGATGTGCTCGTACTGCCGTTCCTGCTTGTCGGTCCATTCCTTCGGCATGACACACCTCCTGTCTGCCCGGCCGTATACCCGCGTACAGCCAGGACAATCAGCATGCAGGTTGCCGCGGGTCGTGGGCGTCCTACCCCGGCCGCGCGGCAGTATGCGGAAATTTTCGACGGTTTCGGCGTGTCGGTGCCCGGGCTATCGGTCCTCCGGTGCCCGGGTCAGCGCGGCGTGATGGTCCCGCATGGCGGAGACGACCGCGGCGAGCACTCGGTGGGCGGCGGCGAGATCGGTGGTGGGCAGGCCGGCGAGCGCCGAACGGGTGCGCCGGCCCAGTGGGTGGAAGAATTCGCCGGCCACCGACATGCCGTGGTCGGAGTAGTGCAGCAGCACCCGCCGGCGGTCACCGGGATCGGTTTCGCGGTGGATATGACCCGAGGCGATCATCCGTTCGACCAGGTAGGTGATCGCGGCCGGGGACAGGCCCATGAGTTCGCGCAGGTGTCCGGCGGTGAGCGGACGGCCCTCGGCTTCGGCGGTGGCGACGTGCATGAGCGCGCGGAAATCGGTGCTGCGCAGGGAATGCGAATGGGCGAACAGATGCCCGATCTGTTCGGACACCGCGGTCAGCGCGCGGATATCGGTGGCGATCTCGGTTTCGGCATGTTCCCGGGTCGTATTGTCCGTCTTCGCCGAGGGCTCGTCTTTCACCTGCGCCGTCCTTTCCCTGATCCTGCTCGCAAGAGTGTAGGTGCCGGGAGTGTCGGCCTTGCCCATTATTTCAGTTTCTGAAATAGTTGCCGGGTGAATGCCTGGGAACGCTTCGCCACCGTGGTCACCGGCCGCCGCTCGTGGGCCCTGCTCCTCGCCGTACTCGCTGCCGCCTGCGCGGTGATCGTGGGCGTCGGCGGAAACGATGACGCGGGCCAGGCGCCGGCCTCGCTGCCACAGGATTCCGACGCCGCGCGGGTCGACGCCGCGGTGGCGGAATTCCCCGGCGGCCGGGACGCGCCGGCGATTCTGGTGATCGCCCGGGCCGACGGCGCGGAACTGACCGACTCCGACCGCGCCGCCGCCGCGCGAACGGCTCGGGAGGTCTCCGGTACCGCCGCGGACGCGCTCGTGGTCGCGCCGGACGGCAAGGCGGCACTGGGGCGTGCGACGGTGTCCGCCGACCTGAACGGAGCGGACCTGGCCACCGAGATCGACCGGCTGCGCGAGGCGGCCGCAGCGCACGCGCCACCCGGCCTGACCGTGCAGATCACCGGCGGTCCGGCGTTCGGTGCCGATATCGCCGACTCCTTCGCCGGTGCGGATGTGACCCTGCTGGCCGTCACCGCGCTGGTGGTCGCGCTGCTGCTCATCGTCACCTACCGCTCGCCGGTGCTGTGGCTGGTACCGCTGCTGGTGATCGGTCTCGCCGACCGGACCGCCACGAGTATCGGCACAGCGCTCGCCCGCGTCACCGACCTCTCCTTCGACGGCTCCACCGCGGGTATCACCAGCGTTCTGGTGTTCGGCGCGGGCACCAACTACGCGCTCCTGCTGGTTTCCCGCTATCGCGACGAACTGCACGGGCACCGCGACCACCGCGCCGCGCTGCGCGAGGCCGTCCGGCGCGCCGGACCGGCGATTCTCGCCAGCAATGTGACCGTGGTGCTCGCCTTGTGCACGCTGCTGCTCGCGACACTGCCCAACACTCGTTCGCTCGGCCTGATGGCAGCCGCCGGCCTACTGGTCGCGGTGGTTTTCGTCCTGCTGGCGCTGCCGCCCGCCCTGGCCCTGTGTGGCCGGAAGATTTTCTGGCCCTTCGTTCCGCACGCGAGTGCCGACGGGGCCGCGGCGCACGGCGTGTGGCATCGGATCGCCACCCGGGTGGTGGCCCGGCCCGCCGTGGTCGCCGGTGGGGCGATCGCGCTGCTGGTCGTGTGTGCGGCGGGCTTGACCGGCGCTGATATCGGGCTGTCGCAGACCGAACAGTTCCGGGTGCGAGCCGAATCGGTGGACGGCCTGGATACTCTGGCTGCCCATTTCCCTTCAGGCGCGTCGGATCCGACCGTCGTGCTCACCCGGCACGACGCCGCCGCGGGGGTCCGTCCGGCGCTGGAGTCCGCGCCGGGTGTCTCCGCTGTGGTGCCCGCGGGTGGTCACGTCGGGGTGGACCGGTGGATGGTCACCCTCGAGGCCGCTCCCGAATCCGAGGCGGCCTACACGACGATCGAACAATTGCGCGGCACCCTGGCCGGAATACCCGGCGCCGAGGCCATGGTGGGCGGGAGCGACGCGAAAGCGCTCGACACCCGCGACGCCGCCCGGCACGATCAGCTGCTGCTGATCCCGCTCATCCTGCTGGTGGTCTTCGCGGTGCTGCTCGTCCTGCTGCGGGCGCTGCCCGCCGCGGTCCTGCTGATCGGCGTCACCGTGCTCAGTGCCTTGGCCGCGCTGGGGCTGGGCAGCCTGGTGGGCACGCATCTCTTCGGCTTCCCCGCCCTGGATGCGACGGTGCCGCTGTTCGCCTTCCTCTTCCTGGTGGCACTCGGTATCGACTACACCATCTTCCTGGTGACCCGGGCCCGCGAGGAGACGCCGGGCCACGGCACCGTCGACGGTATGGTGCGCGCGGTCTCGGCGACCGGCGCGGTGATCACCAGTGCCGGAATCGTCCTGGCGGCGGTGTTCTGCGTCCTGGGTGTGCTGCCGCTGATCACGCTCACCCAGCTCGGCATCATCGTCGGCATCGGCATCGTGCTCGACACCTTCCTGGTGCGCACCGTCGTCATCCCCGCGCTGTTCGCCCTGGTGGGTCCGAAGGTGTGGTGGCCCAGCGGTTTCGGCGGCGACGCTCACCCGGTGCCCGCCGCCGAACTCGCGGAGCAGCGGCAGTAGCGGCGGAGCGACCCGCCGATAAGTGAGCCACACCCGATTCACACCGTCTTGATAGGTAAGGCTAACCTGAATCCTATTTGTACGATTCAGAGGCAGGACGGTAGAGCGCATGGCATCGAATATGCAGCGTGCACGGCGGTGGAAGCGAAGCTTGCCGCCACGGCGATGGACGGTCGCCGGCATGATCGGGGCCCTCGCGCTGACCGGCGGGTGCTCCACCCGGGAAGCGCAGACCGAGGAGGCGGCCGCCACCGGCGCGCTGTCCATCGTCGATCAGCGGGGCGCGACGGTCACTGTGAACGGTCCGGCGGACAAGGTGGCGTTCACCGTGATGCCGGCGCCGTCGATCTTCGCCGCGGTCGACCGCGGATACGACCGCATCGTCGGCATCAATCAGTCGACCCTGGTGGCGAACCGGGGCGGCATGTTCGCCACCATGTTCCCCGGCTCGGCCGATTCGGCCGTCGTCGCGGGCAACGATTTCGTGCCGAACGTGGAAACCCTGCTGCAACTCGACCCCGATGTGGTGGTGCAGTGGGGTGACCGGGGATCCGAGGTCACGGCGCCGATCGAGGCGGCCGGATTCCCCGTCGTGGGCCTGAAGTACGGCACCCAGGACGATCTCGAGCAGTGGATCACGCTGTTCGCGCAGATCGCGGGTAAACCCGAACGTGGACAGCACCTCATCGACTGGCAGCGCACCGAACAGTCCGAGATGCGCGCGCAGGTGGCCGCGCGGCCGACCCCGCGGCCCCGGGCGATGATCCTGTCCCGGACCGGTGACACCTACAGCACCACCAGTGCCAAGGGTTACGACGGTTTCCAATTCGATCTCGTGGGCGCCGATCTGGTGACGAAGGGTTTCGTCTCCGAGTCCGGGCAGGTGAGCCCCGAGCAGATCCTGGCCTGGAACCCCGAGGTCATCATGCTCAGCGGATTCGACCAGAGCACACCCGCCGATATCTACGCCGATCCCCGGCTGTCCGGTGTCAGCGCGGTGCAGAACAAGCGCGTCTACAAGACCCCGCTCGGCGGTTACCGGTGGCAGGTGCCCAGCGCGGAATCGCCGCTGATGTGGCAGTGGATGCACCAGGTTCTGTACCCGGCCGCGCGGGACGGGCGGTTCCGCGCCGATATCCGGGCCGCCTTCGACGACCTGTTCGCGTACCGCATCTCCGACGACGAGATCGATCAGGTGCTGCGCTTCGACCTGAACAAGGACGCCGCGGGTTATGACCAGTTCCTCCGCTGACCCGGCGGCGGTCGCGGCGCCGGAAGTTCCGGCGCCGCGCCGCGCGCGCTTCGATCGGCACCTCCTCGCCATCCCGGGATTCCTGGTCCTGCTGATCGTGGTGGCCCTCGCCGCGCTTGCGGTGGGCCGCTACACCGTGCCGCCGAACGAAATCGTGCGAATCCTGCTGGGCCAGGTCTTTCCGCTGGAACAGACCTGGTATGCGCAGGAACGCACCGTGGTGCTCGATGTGCGGTTGCCCCGGGTGCTGCTGTCGATCCTGCTCGGCGCCGGCCTGGCGCTCACCGGCGCGGTCATGCAGGCCGTATTCCGTAATCCGCTGGCCAGCGCACAGGTGCTGGGGGTGTCCTCCGGTGCGTCCTTCGGTGGTGTGCTGATCCTGCTCGCCGGTTTCGGCGGCGCCGCACTGGTCGGCGGCGCCTTCCTGGGTGGCGTGCTGGCGCTGGTGCTGGTGGTGGCGATCGCCCGGGCGGTACCCGGCGCACCGCTGCTGATGATCGTGCTCGGTGGCACCGTGGTGGGCGCGATGTTCCAGGCGATGGTCTCGTTCATCACCTATATCGCCGATCCCTACAGCGAACTGCCCTCGATCGTGTTCTGGCTCATGGGTTCGCTGGCGACGGCGACCTACACCAAGGTGCTCACCGCCGCGATCCCGATCGTGGCGGCCGGTCTGGTGGTGCTCGCCCTGCGCTGGCGGCTGAACATCCTCGCCATGGGCGACGAGGACGCCACCGCACTGGGCCTGAACCCCGCGCGGCTGCGCAATTTCCTGCTGCTGTGCGTCGCGCTGATCACCGCGGGTTCGGTCTCGGTCGCCGGGGTGATCGGCTGGGTGGGTCTGGTGGTCCCGCATCTGGTGCGCATGATGGTCGGTACCGACAACCGGATGGTGCTGCCGGTCAGCGCGCTGCTCGGGGCCGCCTATCTGACCGCGATCGATACCCTCTCGCGCACCCTGAGTACCGCCGAGATCCCGATCGGGATCCTCACCGCCATCATCGGCGCCCCGTTCTTCGTGGTGCTGCTGATCCGCAACCGTTCCCGCCTGTGGGGTGCCGATGCTTGAGGCTAGTGCGCTCTGTTACCGCTATTCGGCGAAGGGACCGTGGATCTTTCGCGACGTCTCGGTCCGCGCCGCCGCGGGCGAGGTGTTCGCCGTGCTCGGGCCGAACGCACGCGGTAAGACCACCATGCTGAAATGTCTCGCGGGTCTCATCCGGCCGGTCGCCGGTTCGGTCGAATCCTCCGGCCCGGTCGGATACGTCCCGCAGAGCCATTCGGTCGTGTTCTCGTTCTCGGTGCTCGATATCGTCCTCATGGGCCGGGCCCGCACGGTGAAGATCTACAGCACGCCCACGGCCGTCGATCGCGCCGCCGCCCGGGAGGCGCTGCGCCGGGTGGGCATACCGTACCTCGCCGACCGCGACTACACCGCGCTCAGCGGGGGCGAGCGTCAGCTGGTGCTCATCGCCCGGGCGCTCGTCTCCGACTGCGACACCATCGTGCTCGACGAACCCGCGGCCGCCCTGGACCTGCGGAATCAGGCCCAGGTGCTCACCGTGCTCCGCGCGCTGGCCGACGAGGGGATGGCGGTCGTGATGACCACCCACCATCCCGATCACGCCCTGCACGTGGCCGAACGGTCCATGCTGATGGTCGCCGCCGACGATCAGCGCCACGGCCCGACCCGGGAACTGCTCACCGGCGCCCTGCTGTCGGAGATGTACGGCGTGCCGATCGTGACCGCCGATATCGAGACACCCAGCGCGGTCCGGCGGCTCACCGTGCCGGATTTCGGGCGGGGGATCTCGTGACAGTACTGAAAGCCGTGATGGCCCCGGCCCGCGGCGAGTACGCCGGCGGCTTCCGGGAAATCGATGTCTACGATCTGCCGGGGGAGTGCACCGGCGCGGTCACCGGTCTCTACCTGACCGGCGACGTGGATCAGGAATACCTGGCCGAGCAGCGTCCGCTGCTCGATTCGTTCGTCGCACGCGGCGGACGGATCGTCGTGAACGGGCATGTGCAGCGGCTGTTCCTCGACGGGCTGACGAGATGGCGCAAGCTGGAGTTCCGTAACCCGCGTGACCTCGCATTGACGCGGGTGACCGAACATCCGGTGTGGGCCGGCACCGATCCGAAGGCGTTCCTCTACAACACCGGCACCCGCGGGCCCGTCCCGTTCGCGGAACTGGAACGTATCGGTGTCGCCGGATTCTACGGGCGCGGCTGCTATCCGGACCTGCCCGAGCACGCCCGGGTTGTCCACACCATCGGCCGCACCCGGGCGCCGATCGATTACGACTACCCACTCGGTGCGGGCCGGGTCCTGGTCCACGGCGGCAACGACCTGCTGCAGTTCGCCACCGCCGACCGCGGGACCGCGCGACTGCACCCGCAACTCCTGCGCTGGCTGGAAGGCGACGATGACTGACCCCGAGACCGATATCGCCTTCCTGCACGGCGGTAGCCACGCCCAGCTGGCCACCCTCGCCGATCCCGCCCTGGCGCCCTACCGGATCCGGCCGGTGCACGTGCGCACCGGCGCCCTGGCGGAGATCGGCGAGGCCGAGGTGATCGTGGTCGCCGACCGGCTCCGCCCGGACCTGCTGGGGCGGTGGACCGATATCGTCCGCGCCGGGCTCGACCGGGGCGCGACCGTGCTCGTATTCGGGGAGAACCACACCGGACAGTGGTTGCCCGGCGTCCGGGAACAATCCCGGCCCACTGTGTTCTGGTGGTGGCGCACCGGCGAGGACCACCGGCTCCGGAAACAGGCCCCCGGCCATCCCGCCTGGGAGTTCTTCGCCGACCGCGCGGTGATCTGGCACTACCACGGGGTGCTGGAACCGCCGCCGGGCGCGGTGAGCCTGGTCGACCTGCACACCGAGGACGGCGTCCGCGACGGCTCCGTTCTCTATATCGACGAGAGCTCCGCCGCGGGAGAGCTGCTGGTCACCACGATGGACCCCGTGTACCACCACGGCTCCGGGTTCATGCCGGGCGCGACACAACTGCTCTATTCGGCACTGCACTGGGCCACCAGGAAGAGGGAGAAGACATGCTGACAGTCCTCGAATCCGGGACACCGATCGAGCTCTCGTTCGCCGATCTGTTGAAATACCACGGCACCGAGTTCCCCGGTGGCGTCGCGCACGCCTACTGCGCTGTGCGACATGCCGTTTCACTGTTCGGTACCGTCGAACGACGGGAAGTTACGGTCCGCACCGCTTTCCCCGGCCCGGGCGGCCGCGACGCCATCGAGATGGCACTGCGCGCGGTCACCGGCGACCGTTTCACTGTCGTCCCCGAACTCGCGGCCACCGAGCGCGGACCCGTCCTCGCCCGCTACGTTTGGGAATTCACCTACCGGGAGCGGACGGTCCTGCTGCGGTTACGGGACGCGGGATTCGTCACCGCCGAATTCATCGAACTCGGTGCGCGCCGCGACCGCGACGCGGCCGACAACGCCCGGCTGACCGTGTTGAAGCAGGAGATGACCGACCGGCTGCTCGCCGGCGCCGTGGGCGAGGTCTACGAGGAGGTGCCGCCACCGACGCGCTGACGCGCATCCCCTCCGGACCCGGTTCGCCGCCCTACACTCGGCGCGGAGTGCGTGCCGGTTTTCCCGACGTGGGCCCGGGTACGCGACCGGTATCACGTGCGGAAGGAGGGCCGATCCATGGCGGCCGACGGGGTAGAGGGATTGCGGACGGTAGTACTGGACTGCCCGGATCCGTGGAAGCTGTCCGAGTTCTATCTCGGATTGCTCGGCGGGGAAGTGGTGAGCGCGGAAAGTGACGACACCTGGGTCGCCATGGTCGACCCGCAGGGCCGGCGGCTGGCGTTCCAGATGTCGCCGGATTATCGGCCGCCCCGGTTTCCGGACCCGGCCGGTTCGCAGCAGGTCCACTTCGATGTGCTGGTCAGCGATGTGGAAATCGCCGAACCGGCCGTTCTGGCGCTCGGCGCCACATTCGTTCACGCGGAGGAGACATTCCGGGTCTACACCGACCCGGTCGGGCACACATTCTGCCTGGTCTGGTTCACGTGACCGCAGCCGCGGTCGCGCTGTTCACCCGCGATCTGCGGGTGCGGGACAACCCGGTGCTCACCGCGGCGTACCGGGAGGCCGCGACGGTGGTCCCGCTCTTCGTTCTCGACGAGGCCATCCTGTCCGGTCGTTCCTGCCCGCCCAATCGCGCGCATTTCCTGGCGGCCGCCCTGCGTGAACTCGACGACGAACTCCGTGCGCTCGGCGGCCGGCTCGTTGTCCGCGCCGGAGACGTCGCCGAAGAGGTGGCGCGGGTGGCGGCGACGGCGGACGCGCCGGTCGTCCATATCGCCGCCGATGTCAGCGTCTACAGCCGCCTCCGGGAGCGGCGGCTGCGTGATCGCCTGGCCCGCGACGGCCGCGAACTGCGGATCCACACTGCCTCGCTGACCGTCGTACCACCCGGAGATCTGGTGCCCGCCGGCAATGATCACTTCGCCGTGTTCACGCCCTATCTGCGGCGCTGGACGAGCGACCGGCACCGGGCGGCGCTGCACGCGCCGCGCCGCCTCGAGCTGCCGGAGATCGCGGCCGGGTCGCTTCCGGAGCCGAGCGAGCTCGGGGTGGGCGAACCCTCGCCCGAACTGTCGGTCGGCGGCGAGACAACGGGCCGAAAAATGCTGCGGGACTGGATTTCCCGTAACCTCGGCGGCTACGCGTCCGGCGGTGACGATATGGCCGCCGACACCACCTCACGGCTTTCCCCGTACCTGCATTTCGGCTGTCTTTCGCCGGGGGAGGTGGTGCGCCGCGCCGGTGATTCCACCGAGAGCGCCGCCGCGTTCGTCCGGCAGGTGGCCTGGCGGGACTTCTATCACCAGGTGCTGGCCGCCCGGCCCGGCGCGGCATGGGCCGACTACCGCGCGCGGGATATCCGCTGGCGCGACGATGAGCAGGCGCTCGCGGCCTGGCGCGAGGGGCACACCGGTATCCCGATCGTCGACGCCGGGATGCGGCAATTGCGCGCACAGGGCTGGATGCACAATCGCGCCCGCCTGATCACCGCGAGCTTTCTCGCGAAGTCGCTGCGGGTGGACTGGCGGGCCGGCGCGCGACACTTCCTGTACTGGTTGGTCGACGCGGACCTGGCGAACAATCAGCTCAACTGGCAATGGGTCGCCGGAACCGGAAACGACACCCGCCCGAACCGGGTACTCAATCCGCTGCGCCAAGCCGACCGCTACGACCCGCACGGCGACTATGTGCGGCGCTGGGTCCCCGAACTCGCCGATATCGAAGGCCGGGCCATCCACCGGCCGTGGCGGCTCGACACGGACTATCCGGCGCCGATCCTCGAGTTTCCCGGGATGTGACGCGACGATGCCCGGACCGCACGGCCCGGGCATCGTCGCATTCACTGCGTGCTCAGCGGAGTTTGGATTTCGCCGCCTTCTTCTTGGCCTTCGCCTTGGCTTTGTCGGCCTTCGCCTTCGCCTTGGCCAGCTGGGCGCGCTGCGCCTTCGCCGAGGCGCCGAGCTCGCCGCCACGGTGTTTGGTGTAGTCGGCGAGTTCGGCGGCGCGGGTCTTGGCCGCCTCGGCCCATTCGGGGCCGCGGTGCTGGGCGGTTTCGGCGAGTTCGCCGCCACGGTGTTTGGTGTAGTCGGCGAGTTCGGCGGCGCGGGTCTTGGCCGCTTCCGCCCACTCCGGTCCCCGATGCTGCGCCGTGTCGGCGAGTTCGCTGCCACGGTGTTTGGTGTAGTCGGCGAGTTCGGCGGCCCGGCTCTTCGCCACCGCGGCCCATTCGGGACCGCGGGTCTGGGCGGTTTCGGCCAGCTCGGCACCGCGATGCTTGGCGGTTTCGGCCCAGTCGGCGCCCCGCTTCTTGGCGGTGTCCGCCCACACCGGACCCCGCTGCTGGGCGATCTCCGCCAGCTCCGCGCCTCGCTCGGCCGCGGAACCCGCCAGATCCCGGCTCCGGTCGGCGGCCTGATGTAGTTGCTGCCGGACGGCCTCGCCCGTGCCGCTACGGGCCGACGACCCCACCGGCAGCGCACCGCCGACAGTGACGGCGGCCCGGCGGGCGGCGCGGCGTCCCCGCCAGCCCAGCGAAGGCTTACCCGCGGTATCCGATGCCGCGATCATCAGGCCCCCGAGCAGGCTCACGTCTTTGAGGAAGGCCGTCCGTTTCGCCGCGCGGCGCTCGGGGTCGTTCTCGGCCCAGAAGTTCTGCTCGGTCACCGTCGCCGGAACCACCGTCGCCGCCAGCGCCAGCGCCGCCGGGCGCGGCGCCTTGCCCAGCGCCAGGAGGGCGCCGCCGGCGATCTGCACGGCCGCGGTCACCCGCACCAGGGTGCTGGGGTCGGCGGGCAAGTTGCCCGCGATATCGGACGGCAGCGATTCCTTCCCCTTGTGGACCAGAGTCGACGCTTCCTTCACCCGTGATTCCGGATGCATCAGTGTTTCGACTCCGTTGACGACGAACGCACTCGCCAGCAGGGGGCGGGCGAACCGGCGTAGCAGCATAATGTGCATCCCTTTCTTCGGTGTTTCGCATCTGTCACAGCTGGTCACCAGGGGTAGTAGGCCAGAGTACTGCCGATCTACCCGGCTTCCGGGCCGGGAAACAGAACCGGCCGCAACGTGTCCGCCCGAACCGGCCTCGGAGGCGGGTGGCGAATATCCGGTAATCCGACATTTATGTGATCAGGGTCACATAATTCGATCGGATGCAGGATCTGCATCAGGTAAGGCATCGAATCATCGCGCCCCGTGCGCGATACGTCGCCGCGCCGCGCCGCCGTGCTGGGTATCATCCGGCAAATCTCGCCGGGTGCCGTGCCGCCGTGGTGTGCATTGCCTACTCTCGGATTCAGGGCATCCGCGCACCGCAGGCACCCGGCGTCCGGATAGGCGGAGTCGCGGTGCCGGGTCGCATTCTCCGCGACCACCCGGCAGTGGTACGAGCCGAAAAACCTGCACATCGCCTGTCATCGGAAGGACGCAATACAATGTCCGCCACGATCTCGGATCGTGAGGCCACCGATCTCGCCCTCGGCCTGGCAGTCCGAGCGCCGTCTGTACAACACCCAACCCTGGCGCTGGCGGTCCGCCGACTCCGGTATCCAGCTCTTCGCCGATACCGGCCGGCAGCTGATCGTCACCGATCCCTCGCTGCGCTCCCTCATCGTCAGCTGCGGTGCCGCGCTGCACCATATGCGCGCCGCCCTGGCCGCGCTCGGCTGGGCCTCCGCCGTGGACTACTGCCCGGACCCCGGCGATTCAGACCATCTCGCCACGCTCCACACCACCCGCCGGCCGCCCACCGACGCCGAGATCGAAATGGCCGCCGCCATCCTGTGGCGCCGGACCGATCGCCGCCACTACCTGCCCAAGCCGATCCCGGCCCGTTACCTGCGGTCACTGGCCGCGCAGGTCTCGGCACGCGGAGCCGCCGTCCGGCAGGTCCCCGACACGCTGCTGCCACGCCTGCGAACGCCCATGCAGCACGCGGTCGCCGCGCACGCCACCGACCGGCGGTACCGGGAGGAGATCGCCCACTGGAGTGGGCATGATCGGCTCACCGACGGGGTGCCGTCCCGGAACGCCCCCGCGGCGCGCCCGGACGGCGAGATCCCGGTGCGTACCTTCGCCGACCCCGCCCTGCTCGATCCGGCGAACCAGCCGGACGCCGCGCAATGGCTCGTCGTCGGCACCACCCGCGACGACCGGCGGGCCCAACTGCGGGCAGGGGAGGCGACGAGCGCGCTTCTGCTGACCGCGACCGAACTGGGCCTGGCCACCAGCGTGCAGACCGAACCGCTCGGCGTGCCGGACGCACGGCAGGAGATCCGGACCGGATTACTCCACGACTGCGCGTACCCCCAGTCCATGGTGCGGGTCGGCTGGAGTTCTCGCGGTTCCGCGCCGCTGGCCGATACCCCCCGGCGCCCGATCGACGAAATACTCGAAGTCTGATCCACCGGGACGGTGCGGAGACGTGCCGTCCGCTAGTAACCCCGTTCGGTATCGACGAGGGCCAGCAGCGGTTCGCCCGCCGCGAACCGTTCCACATTCGCGCGCACATGCTCGGCCAGCAGGCCGGGCAGACCGGTGGACGGGTTCGCCAGATGCGGGGTGATCACCGCATTGGGCAGCGACCAGAGCGGATGCCCGTCGGGCAGCGGTTCCGGATCCGTGACATCCAGTGCCGCGCCCCCGATTGTTTCCGCGCGCAGCGCCCGCACCAGCGCATCGGTATCGATCAGCGACCCCCGGGCGATGTTCACGATCCAGGCCGCCGGTTTCATCCGGGCCAACGCGTCGGCGTCGACGAGGTGCGCGGTATCGGCCGTCGCCGGTGCCGCGATCACGATATGGTCCGCGCGCGAGAAGAGTTCGGCGTTCCTGCTCGCGTCCACCGTTTCGACCGCCCCCGGCACCGGCGTCCCGGACCGGGTGGAGGCCAGTACTTGTGCCCCGAACGCGCGGAACAGCGGGATCATCGCCCGGCCGATACCCCCGCAGCCGATGATTGCGACAGTGGCCCCGTGCAGCGTCCCCACCCGGGTCTCGAACTCGGCCTTGCGCCACGAGGTCGCACGCGCCTGTTCACCCAGCCCTCGCACTCCGGCCAGGAGCAGCAACACCGCGTGCTCGGCCACGCTCGGCGCATAGGCACCGGCCGCCGAGGTCCAGACGCG
Organism: Nocardia sp. NPDC050799; assembly: GCF_040654015.1. NCBI lineage: Bacteria > Bacillati > Actinomycetota > Actinomycetes > Mycobacteriales > Nocardiaceae > Nocardia > Nocardia sp. NPDC050799. The sequence goes on along the minus strand of NZ_JBFAHF010000015.1, from coordinate 17,112 downwards.
GTCGTCGTCGATGAGGCCCGCGGCGAACCACCGTTCGATCCCCGCACTCGGCAGCTGCACCCACCGCACCGCATCCGGTAACCGCTCGGGAAAGGAATCCGGCCCGCCCTTCCATACCACCACCTCGGCCTCGCCCAACGGCACCAGCCGGCCGCCACCCGCCTCGATTCCCCGGGCGAGGGCGGGGTCGTAATCCGGACCCAGGTGGACGGCGGGGACTCTGGTGTGCGGCACAGTTCACTTCCGGGACGTCGGGGCTGATGGCCGCATCATCATCCGCCGGCGCGGGCGTCGTCAACAATTCCCCTCACCCGGACCGAGACGCTGGACGCGGATCGGCCGCTAGGACAGGTTTCCGGAGGCCAGCGCCCGCACCCCGGCCACGGTCCCACCGTCGACCAGCAGATCGACTCCCGAGATGAAACTCGACGCCGGATCCAGCAGGAACGCCGCCGCATGCGCGATATCGTCCGGCGTCCCCAACCGCCCCGTCGCCGACGCGTTGACCATCGCCCGCATCGCCGCACCCGACTCGCCGTCCAGCTCCTGCCGCCCCATCGGCGTCGAAATCACCCCCGGGCTGATCGAATTGAGCCGCGCACCCCGCCGCCCCCACGCGACCGCCGCGGCCTGCACCCGTGCCACATTGCCCCGTTTCGCCACCGCGTAGGCGATACCCGGATGCGCCTCGTGGTCCAGGAACGGCAACGCCGGCAACTCCGCCGCCGGCGTATGCGCGAGCGCCGCGACCTGATCGTCGGGCAGCGGCGCCATATACGCCGACATACTCGCGATCACCACCCCCGCCCCGCCCTCGGCGACCACACTCTCGAAAGCATCCAGCACCAGCGCCGTCCCGAGCAGATCCACCGCCAGCACCGCCTTCGTCACCGCCTGGGTCGGCGACACCCCTGCGGTGTGCGCGATATGAGTGACCCGCCCCGCCTCGCCGGCGGCCGCCGCCAGCGCCGCCACCGACCCGGCATCCGACACATCGACATGCTGCCCACGCACCTCATGCCCCTCGCCGGCCAGCACCTCGACCACCGCGCCCAAATTCTCCTTGTCGAAATCGGCGATCAGCAGCCGCCGGCCACCCCCCACTCGGCGCGCGATGGCCCGCCCCATGCCTCCGACCCCGATAACGACCGCGACATCATGTCCCACCTAGCGCTCCTCACCGCGACTGCTGGTTGCGCACCACAATCTACCCACGCACCGCAGCCGCTGGACCAAAATTCGTCAGCCGCTGATAGAGGAGGGGAAAACCCCAGGTGGCACCCGCGATTTTGCCCCGGTGGCGCGATCCGATACTCTTGCTGAGCACACCGGTCCGGGTGGCGGAATGGCAGACGCGCTAGCTTGAGGTGCTAGTGCCCTTTATCGGGCGTGGGGGTTCAAGTCCCCCTCCGGACACAACCAGTACGCCCACGGGTGGTTGTGGGATGGCTTCGGCTGCGACCGTTCGTGTGGTGTGGTCGAAGGTGAGTTTCAGGCCGAGTTGCCGATACACTTCTAATTTGTCCTCAGGGTCCGCCTTGCGGAGTATGGCTGTCATGCCGTCCAGCGATCTGATGAGTTGCTCGATTTCGGTTCGGGTCATTTTCGTATGTGCGCGTCGTTGAGCTTCTGATGCTGCGATCTGCGCGGTGATGTATTCACGTTCGGTTTGGATTTCTTTGGTCCATTCCGCGACCAGCGCGGGGTCGGTTCCGGCTTCCAGCGCGGCGCGGTAGGTGGCCAGTTTCCGGTCGAGTCCGGCGAGGGTGTGGCGTGCGGTGTCCAGGACCGGTGTGTTGTCGGGTTGGGCGTGTTCCAGGTTGTTGAGGATGTCTTCGATGTGGTCGGGGTGGAAGGCTTCGGTGAGCCAGGTGTCGAGGGGTTCGGTGAGTTGGTCTTCGCGTAGGTAGACCGCGGGGGGATGGTCCAGGTCGTTGGCCAGGGCGTATTCGGAGGGGTAGCGGCAGCGGTAGTGGGCCCGGTCGTGGTTCCAGGTGCCCTGCATGCGGCGTCCGCACGCATCGTGGACCAGCAGCCCTTTGAAGCAGTACGGGTGGGTGGTGCGGACGACTCGACCGCTGGATTTCGGTCCTCGGGAAGCCAGGCGCAGGCGCACGTGTTCGAGGTCGGCTGTGGTGACCAGGGCGGGATGGGCAGGTTTGTCGGAGTAGACCCACTCGGATTTCTGGTTCCAGGTCAGGTGGGTTTGGTGGCCGAGGGCGACGTCGTCGACGTCGATGAGGGTTTCTTGTTTGTGTTGTTTGTTCCAGACCGCGTGGCCGGTGTAGCGGGGGTTGGTCAGGATCGTGCGGACAGCGCCTTTCGACCAGGCGATGCCGGTGCGGTGCGGGTTGCGGCGGCGGTCGTACGCGGATGGGCAGGGGATGCCGTCGGCGGTGAGGCGTTGAGCGATGGCGAAGACGCCGATGCCGGAGAGGTATTCGGTGAAGATGCGTTGAACGATCGGGGCGGTGGTCGGGTCGGGTTCGAGGGTGTGGAGGCGTTTGCCGTCGGCGGCTTTGCCGGGGTGGGGGTGTGGGCCGGCGTCGGCGAGTCGGTATCCGTAGGGTGGTCGTCCGCCTAGGTAGCGGCCTTCGACTTTGGCCTGCGGCCATGGCGGCGCGGACGCGGATCTTGATGCGGTTGCGTTCGCCTTTGGACATGCCGCCGAAGACGGACATGATCAGGTCGTGGGCTTCGGAGTCGGGATCGATCGGGCCACCGACCTCGGGAACCCAGAGCGCGACGTCGTAGTGGACGAAGACGGGGAAGGTGAGCCCGAATTGGTTGCCGTAGAAGGCGCGCTGGGGTTCACCGATGACGACAGCGTCGAACCCGCGGTCGGGTTGTTTGAGTAGGTCCAGTAGCTGTGCTGCTTGGGGGCGGCGTTTCCAGGGGATGGAGCGGGATTGCCCGATGTCGAAGAATTCGGCGGCGATGTGTCCACGGTTGCCGATCAGAGCGCGGGCTCGGGCGAGCTGCCAGTTACGTGATGTTTCGGGGTCTTGTTGGTCTTCGGTCGATACTCGGCCGGCGAACGCGAACCGGATCATCATGCCGCCCGTTGCTCGGGTGCGGACTGGTTGTCGGTCTCGGCGGCGGCGACATTCTTGATCAGACGTATCAGGGCAGCGGCGACCTGGGGTGAGACCTCGGGTGGCGTCGATGGTGGGATGACTTGAATATCGTCGTGTCGTGACGCCGTTGACCCCGCGATGTGTAGCGCGGGTCGGGGCTGGTTTGATGCTGTTCCCTTGTGGTGGTGTCGCCGACGTTGTGTCACAGTCACTCTCCCCGGGATGTCCGTTGGTGAATTTGCAGACGGTGCGGATGTGTTTGCGTACGAATGTGGTCGTAGCTGTGGTCCATGAACGCTCTGCTACGGCCGGTTGTCAATCCCGTATGTCTACCGTGATGTCCTGGCTACGGAGGTTCGCCATGGTGCCGGTCGCCTGGTACCGGTAACTTCTCGATTCCCGGCAGGGATTGGACACGGCTGGTCGCTAGTTGCTGCCCGTATTGACTGCTGTGTACCGGTGTTAGGCGCACGGGGCACGAAATCAGCCGGAATCGGGTGGTCGCAGTGCTGTCGGCCTGGTGATTTCGGAGTTGCGGCCTGCTGCCAGTTCTCAGATCTTGTCTACCGTCACTGGGCGGGAAACGTATTCGTCGATGCCGACGTTTGGTGCTGCATCATGCGTTGGTGCAAGCGCCGTATGAACCCCGGTGTGGGGGTCAGGGGTTCGAGTCCCCTTAGCTCCACTTAAAACCCCAGGTCAGGCCCGGTCTAGTACCGGGCCTGACCTGTTTTGTTTTGACCAACCCCCCGTTTACCCCCCGGTTTGGTCCCGAAATGGTGTTGACGATGGTTCTGCCGTCGTACTGCCAGTGAAGCAGTGCCACCTGATCCGGGTGTATTTCCGGGGCCGGGGGTCATTGTGGCAGGTCGGGTAGGTCCGCCAGGGTCTGTAGTGCGCCTTCGTACCAGGCGTGTACAGCCAGCCAGAGATAGGGCGGTCGTCCTTCCACGGTTTCCATCGAACTGGCGGCCCTTGAATGCGTCGTCGGTGAGCGTGTTGCCGAAGGCGATATTGGTCGCGTCGTGGCCCTTGGCCAGCAGGTCAGACTTGCAGATCGCATACGACTGCGGGTTGTACTCCTGGCCGTACAGGCTCAGCCTCGCGTCGGGGTTGTGCGCGAGCAGGTGCTCCTCGGCTAGGGCGAGCATTCCGCCGGTGCCCGCGGTGGGGTCGTAAAGCGTGCGGATGATGCCTGCCTCGGTCAAGTCGGCGTCCTTTTCGGCGAAGAGCAGGTCGACCAGGAGCCGGATCGCGTCGCGCGGGGTGTAGTGGTCGCCGGAGGTCTCGTTCGCGGCCTCGTTGAACTTGCGGATGATGTACTCGAATGCGTCGCCCATATCGGCGTTGGAGACGACGTCCGGATGCAGATCGACGGACCTGAAGGAGGTGACGACCTCGCGCAGGAGTTCCGCCTTCTCCAGGGCGAGAATTTCTTTCTTGAAGTCGAAGTACTCGAAGACGTCGACATCGGGCGAGAACCGGTCGATGTAGTCGGCGAGGTTGTCCGCCAGCCCGTCGGCGTCGGCCAGCAGGTTGGCGAAGGAGTAGTGCGAGGTGTTGTAGAACTGCCGCCCGGTGGCCTTCTTGACCTCGATCTCGAGCCGTTTGGGGTTGTCGTACTTCGCGGCGAGCTCGCGGACCGTCTCCCGGTCGGGCTCGATGATGCAGTCGAGGCGGCGCAAGATCGTGAGCGGGAGGATCACGTTGCCGTACTGGTTGGGGCGGTAGGGACCCCGAAGTTGGTCGGCGATCGACCAGATGAAACTACCGAGGGTGCTCACACGGCTCCTTACCAGGCTCACTCGACGACAGATATCGGACGCCCACTGCGAGACCCTCCACGCCGTCCGCGCGCAGTCTGCGCTGACCGGTGCATCCATCGACAATCATCGCGCATTACGACACGTCGCGTGCCGCGAGGGACCAGCAAGGTCTCCGGTAGGAGCTAAGGACATCGCCTATTTCGAGGTGATCCGCATTGCTCGCGTGCCACACATGCTCGGTGGGGCGGACGCGTGTGTGGTCCGGGGTCTATCTCACGACGGCGCTGGGTCCTGGATGGCGCCTCGGTGTCGAATCGTCTCGGGTGTCGATCGGAATCGGTCGTGGCGCTTCGACTGGCGCGGCTACAGTCTGGAGTAAGCGGCGAATCCGCGGTGGGGATGCCCGGTCGTTGGGTTAGGGTGTTTCGGGTGTTCAGCGTGGAGATGAGCCGCGCCTTCCAGGTGAGGCAGGGACTGTCTTCACCGGTGCGCCAGACCCGGGGGGTGGCGCCGATCACAGAGGTCTCGGTCACGATGCGGGTGAGTTTCTCGTTCGCCGACGACCAGCTCGACGCCTATGGCCGGTTTGTTGATACCGATCTGCTCGACGAGGTTCTCGACGAGTATGCGGCGCGCTTGTCGGCGACCGTTTGGACCAAGTTGTTCGAGCACAGGCCGACTTTTGAGCGCGTTGCCCAGATCCTGTACCGGGAGCTGATACAGCGGATCCCGCAACTGGCCTACGTGACCTTGGTCAACGACGCGGCAGGTGTGACCACTACCTACCAGGGTGGGGCGGACTCTGGGGGCAAGGGTGTGTTGGTGGTGATCCGCGGGAATTCTGCGTCGGGGAAGTCCTCGACCGCCGTGGCGGTTCAGCAGCGTTTCGACCATAGCCGCTGTGCAGTGGTCTCTCAGGACACTATTCGGCGCAACGTGCTCCGCGAGTTCGACGAGCCCGGCGCGTTCAACATCGGTCTTGTCGAGCAGATCGCCAGGTCGTGTCTGGCTCGGGGGATGGTGGTGATCGTGGAGGGCATTCTCGATGCCAACCGCTACGGGCCCATGCTGGAACGGCTCGTCACTTCGGCGGGCCGGTCCCTGTTGTACAGTTTCGATCTCACCTTCGCTGAAACCCTGGTCCGGCACGCCGGGCGGCCTCAAGCCGCGTCGATTCCACCGGAGCAGATGGCCGGCTGGTATCACGGGTGGCAGCCGCTGCCATTCGCGGACGAGACCCGTATCGACGCCACTTGGACCCTTGATGCCGTAGTCGAGCGGATCTGCCGCGACATCGAGCACGAATTGGCCGGCGGCGGCCAGCCCGGAGGTTCTGCCGTCGGCTTTGACGCTCCAGCTCCAGAGACGAAATTCGGTGGTGAGGCCGGTCTGCACGCTGCACGATGATCCGATGACCGAGATCGAAGCCCCGGTGTCCCGGATCCGGTGGAGCGGTGTGCCGGTGGCGGTGCGCGCAGAGATCGAGGAACGGTTGGGTGCACGAGTGCGTTCGGCATCGACCCAACCCGGAGGATTCAGCCGCGGAATGGCTTCCCGGCTGGTCTTGGTCGACGGCCGCACCGTGTTCGCCAAGGCACTCCCCACCGACGAAAGGTTCGTTCACCGATACCGCGTCGAGGCCGACACCACTGCGCAATTGCCACCGCAGATCCCGGCCCCGGCGCTGCAGTTCACCCTGGAAACCTACGGGTGGCGCGTGCTGGTATTCGACGACATCGCAGGCCGGCATCCCCGCTTCGATCAGCCGGCAGAACTTACAGCGGTCCTCGCTGTGATCGAGGACCTGGCACGGACGCTGACCCCGAACCCTCTGGCAGGGGCCCCGACCCTGGCCGCTGAGTACCGCCCGAAGCTCTCGGGCTGGAGTGCGATCGCCGAGGACGGCCCGCCCGGCGACATGGACGGGTGGGCGCGCCGGAATCTGGATTGGCTGGCAATCCTCGAAAAGCGATGGGAGGCTGCCTCGGTGGGCGAGACGCTGCTGCATACCGATCTCCGCGCGGACAATATGCTGCTGCGCCCGGATGGCACGGTCATGGTCGTCGACTGGTCGTGGCCGTGCGTGGGCGCAGCCTGGGTGGACCTGGTGTTCCTGGCCCCCGCATTGACCCAACACGGGGTCGACCCCGAACCGATCCTGGCGTCGCACCCCCTCACCCGCGACATCGATCCCGCCGCGATCACCGCCATGGTGTGCGCACTGGCCGGATATTGGACCCGGGAGAGCCACCGGTCCCCCGGGGCACAGTCGCCAGCTCTGCGTCGACATCGAACAGAAGCCGGCCGCGCGGCGATCGTGTGGCTACAGCGGCGAGTCGGCTGGAGATAACCACTGCGTCTGCGCAGCGGTCGGCGGCGAACAGCTGCTATTCGGGTTCGGAGAGTCCGAGCCGCTGGTCGTGGCCCGGCGAGCGTGGATGGTATAAGGCCGTGCCTAATGCGACGTGAGTGGCTGGTGGCCGACTGGCTGATCAGAGGGGTGGTGATGGAGAACGTGACGCTGACCGCGGCGGACGGCGTGGTGCTCGACGCTGCTGTGCACGTCGCGTCGACGAACGCGGGTCGTGGTGCGGTGGTGCTGGTCCATGGGATCACTGTGGACAAAGGCGAGGGCGCCATGATGTTCGTCTGCCTGGCCGACCGACTGGCGACAGTGGGTTCATGTTGTGCGGTTTTCCTTCCGCGGCCACGGAACCAGCGGCGGCGCGTCGCGGAATGTGACGATTGCAGGGAGTGCCTGGACTTGCAGGCTGCGGTGGAATACACGCAGAACCGGTTTGCCGGGCCGTTGTCGGTGGTGGCTGTCAGTTTCGGTGCGGTACCGACCGCGTTGCTGCTGCCGTGGCTCGCTGCGAGTCCGGACCGTCTGGTGTTGTGGAACTCGGTTCTCGACCTGCACCACACGTTTGTCGACCCCGAGCTTGACTGGGGCAAAGGGAACTTCGGACCGCCGCAGCGCCGCCGGCTGGCCGAGCGCGGGGTACTCCTCGTCGATGTCGATGTCGATGTCGATGTCGATGTCGATGTCGATGTCGATGTCGATGTCGATGTCGAGTTCGAACTCGGGCAGGTCCTGTTCACCGAGTTCGAGCACTACCGTCCGCTCGACCAGTTCCTTCAGGCCGACGTCCCCGCGTTAATTGTGCACGGCGACCGCGACACCGCCGTCTCCTACCGCATCGCCGCAGAAACAGCCAGGGCCCGCCCGGCGACCGAGCTGGTAACGATTGCGAGCGCAGACCACGGATTCGATACCGAGGACAGGGAGAACGAAGCGATCACCACCACCGTGGAACGGCTCACCGAGCGAAGCGCGGTCGGCTCGCCGACCGCTGATTCTTTCCGAGTCGTTTCGGCGATCCCGCTGCGAGCCGGCGCTGCGGGTTCAAATTCGCAGCTCTTGCGTATTCAGGTGAGGAACGCGGCGCAGTTGTCAGTGTTATTGCGGCATCAGTCGCCCGCGGAGCGTACTGCTCAGCGCCCGATCTCTTCTGCTTCACGCAAAAATTCGTCCTTCCTGGTATTCGTGCAGCACATCACCTGTGTCCGGGATGGGAAATTATGCATTAACGCAAAATCGGTGCCCGTAAACCCTTCCCTTTGAAGTTGTTTAGGGGTTTGGATAGGGGCGTCAATCCAATACCGGAGAGGTGATCGATGGATCCGAACATTATTCTGATCTAGTTGGGCCCCAGGTTGTCGACGCTCTCACGCGGGCCTTCGGTGGCTCCGTGGTCAGCGGGAATCGTCCTGTCATTCATCTGGTTCGCTCGTCAGCGATACCCGATCTACTGGGTAGCATTTTCTCCTGAAAAATCGGGGACTGACGCGTTATTTCCTTTCTTCTGACCTATTGAGCGCCCTCATTAAGGGCTGTTTCTGTGTGGCATTCGACAGAAAATCGTTGCCGTCCTCGGAGTCTCACTGAGAGCGCACCGGAATCTTCTTGCGACTCTCAGCCGAACGTGCCGTCGCACAGCATGCAACGGAGGCTCTGCCACGATCACAACCCACCCGACGGTTGAAACGCTGACCGAATCGGCGCAGGTGAACCTAGCGAGTTACCTGTCTTGGAACGTGATGCCGGCCGGTACGCCTCCCTCATCTACGCCGACGGCACGTTCGGCCGGGAATGGGTGGTACCGATGTGGTCCGACAACGATGTCACAGCCGATATAGATGTGCCGCTGACCTGCACAAATAAAACCTGACGGGCGTCGTGCGGTGCATGGCGCTCTCACCACCGCCCGACCCATCGTGCTGGCGAACCTGACCTCACGCCGCGCTACGGCTTTCCCCTCTCACTCTGGCGTGACGGTCGCGGTTCGTGTTCTCCCGTAATTCCCGCGCGCATCCCTGGCTCTAGGTCCATGCGCCACAACAGCCCAGGAAGGCATGTCATGTTTCGTATCGCCGCACCGGCCAAGTCCATCCTCATCGTCGGGGCCGGTCCCGCCGGTCTCACTCTCGGTATCGAACTGCTGCGCCGCGGCGTGCCGTGCTGTGTGATCGACGCACTGCACGCCCCCGCCACCACGTCACGGGCCTTTACCGTGCACGCGCGGACCCTGGAGCTCTTCGAGATGATGGGGATCATCGACCCGTTCCTGGAGCAGGGACTACGCGGGATATCGATGGACTACCGCTTCCACGACGCCGGGCAGATCGTCCGGCTGGATTTCACCACCCTCAACAGCAAATACCCCTGCTTCCGGATCATCAGCCAGACCGACACCGAACAAATCCTGCGCGAGCACTTTCTGCGACTCGGTGGGGTCATCGACTGGCATACCGAACTCCGCGCCGTCACCGTCGACGACGGTGCGGTCACCGCCACTTTGTTCGACACCGCCGGCCGGCGCACCGAAACCGTGCAACCCGATTGGCTCATCGGCTGCGACGGCGCCCACAGTGTCGTCCGCCGTCTCATAGGCGCCGACTTTCCCGGCGCCCGTGACCACGGCGCGGTGATGTGGATGACCGACGCGCCCTTGACCGGCCGCCCCGGCGAGGCCGGCCGCGTCTGCTACGACATCGGTGCCGACCACATGCTGCTGACCACCCAACTGCCGAACGGGACCTGGCGAGTCCTGGTCAGCGGCGCCGGTGACACCGACAGCGTCGACAGCTCACCGGAAGCTTTCCAGAAGATCCTCGACCAGCACTTCGACGGAACGGTAATCCTCGGGGACCCGCAGTGGACCAGCGTGTTTCAGGTCGGCCGCTATCTCAGCGCCACCTACCGTCAAGGCCCGATACTGCTGTGTGGTGATGCCGCGCATCTGCAGGCTCCCGTCGGCGGCCAGGGTATGAATGTTGCGATTCAGGACGCGGTCAACCTCGGCTGGAAACTGGCCGCTGTCGCCACGGGCGCTGTCGGCCCCGCACTCCTGGACACATACGAGCAGGAACGACGCCCGATCGGTGAAAAGGTCATCGCCGACACCGACGAACTCCACTCGGTGATCCTGAATCACGGTGTGCCCCTCACCGAGCGCCTCGCCAAAACCCAGGAACCCGGATTCCTCGATCGTGCCGTACGTAACATTTCCGGCATCGCCTACCGCTACCGCGACACCACCACCGCTTCCTTACTCCGCGGGCTGGGCCTCGGCGACCGCGCGCCCGACGTCGAGGCTTGAACCGGTCGGATCCGCGAGTAGACCAGGGCGGGTATTCATACGCGCAGCGCACCATATGTCCAGCTCAGGAACGCGGAATGGTCGACCGTGCTCGATACTTGCATCGGTCGTCCGTGGCTTGCGCGGGACAGACGTGCGTTGGGGTGTATCTCGATTCGTTCGGTGTGGAAGGCAACGAAGGGCAGTCCGAGCGCGGCGCTGAGGACCAGGGTATGCCTCATCCAGGCTATGGGTTCGCGGGCGGACCATGCTCGTAGGTGGGTCGCCAGTAGTTGTGTCCACGGCGGTGTGGTGGGGCGTTCGAGCGCTCGCAGGCGTGGGGAGTTTGGAGGGATGCGGAGGGTGTCGGAATCGGTGTGGTCGCCGAGCATTAGACGCGGTGTGTGCAGTGCGCGCAGGGCAAGCCCGGCAGATGTCGGATCAACGCGGAAGTTCTCCGGCACGGGCGTCTTGCCCCGGTGACCGCCCGGCGGCCCGCCCAGTTGGGTGACCATTACCTGGTCGGTGATCTCTGGTAGGCGGGAGATGACAGCGGTGAGGTTGGACATCGGACCCAACCCCGCCCACCGGATCGGGCGGGTGGATTCGCAGAGTTCGACAATGGCAGCGATCATATGATCGAGACCACGGATGCGTTCGAGGAAATCTTCACCGAACGCCGGGGGAGGTTGGTCGTTGTCGAGGAGGAACCGGTCCTCGCCGCCCAGGTCGAACCCGGCGATCACCCGGACATCGGGCCGGTCGAGCATTTCCAGTATGTGGCGGGCCAGCTGCGCGCGGCGGCCACGAGTTTCGTCGGCGGTGACCACGACCAGATTCGGCGCCACACGTGCCGCGATCACCAACGCTACGAGACCTGCTGGGTGCCAACCGATATCGGTATCGAGGATCACCAGCTCATCGCCTGTTACGACGGGTGGCGAGGCCCGGTGGTCGGTCGTGGGTAGGCCGGGGATGGAAATTGCGAGGCTCCTTTCAGCGCGGGCGTCGGTAGCCGCCCGGGTTCGATCACGGGCAGGATGTGTCGGGGAGGCGTCGTGCTCGGTGGGCAACTGCGGTGGTCAGGTCGGTGTAGTCGTCGACCAGTTCGGCGAGGCGGTACCACGCGGCGTGTACGAACGGGCTGGACGGTTCGGCGCTCATCAGCAGGTGGTACGCCCGAACCTGCTGGGCAGCGAGCCGATCGATCACGGTGCCCAGGGATTCGAAGTGCAGGGTCGCGTTCGGATGTGGCGGCGGCGCATGCTCGGTTACCCAGCGATCGGCCTGCACCGACAATTCGGTGCGGTGGGGGCATGCCAGGCAGGCGGGGCGATGAAGACGCTGCTGGTGCAGTTGCCCGAACCGGTAGGCGATCGGTGCGAGGGGATGGGGGCCGACGTGATGACCTCGAATGGCCGACAGCAGTGCCTCGCCGGTCGGGAACAACGATTCCGACGAGTCGGTGATACGGGCGGGTCGTGAGGTGCCGGTGCTGACGTGCATCGGGTCACCTCCGTGACGTTGGTAGCTGGCGGCGGGCAGTGGCAAGCACGGTCGACCGTGCGGGCAGCGCTTGTGCAGTGGTCGGGGGCCAGATCCAGTACCAGGTGAGGGGTTGGTCGGTCATCGGCAGCCACACCCTCTGTCCCGCGGTCAGAACTCGTACCCCTGCACGGTGCAGTGCGGCACGGGCCGTGGCGCCGAGCGCGCCGCCTGTGCCGGGGCCGACGAGGAACACCCAGTTGCGGCGTGGTCGCTGATAGGTGAAAACCGGCGCGGTGACGCTGCGGTCGTGTTCGAGTTCGTGACGGACCAGAGTGCCCAGGTCCGGTGGCATCACCACCGCCCCCAGCGATCCGGACGCGGTTACCGCGACCCGGCCGAATGTGCAGGAGACCGGAAATCCCATCCCCCGGTAGATGTGGGCTACCTCGAAGGGCGTGTGGCAGTTCTCGAACATCAGGATTTGTCCTTCCGGTGAGGCCCGCCGGTGACCACACCCGACGGAGACCCGGGTACCGGCTGTATCGGGACGACCCCGCGTTGGCCGCGGGCCGCGACCCCGCTGAACGCCACGACCGTGTTAGCGATCGACCACGCCCGCCGCGCGATCACCGCGATACCCCTGCCCAGGCCAGCGCCCGCGCGGCAAATCCTTCCTTGCGGGGCGGCGGCCACGGGCACTCCATGGCAGCCATGCCCATCACTTCCAGCACAGTCAGCCCCAGCAGCCTGACGTGCGCCTGCAGGGCCGCCATGTCTTCGAGGGCAAGTAGCGCCGCTTCGGCTTGATCGCGTGTCAAGGTTCGCCCAGGTAGATAACTCACTACCCATCCGCCGTCGCCTGTGCTGCGCGCGTGGTGCGGTGTGCGGTCGCTGACGAGATGTTGTGACTCCTGCAGAACCGTCATGTTGATCACTGCTCCCGGTCGTCGTGTGGCGGTACATACCACCCTGCATCGACCATAAGCAAATATATAAGCTGATACAAGCGCTTATTAAGTTCATTATGAGTACGCTTGTGGATGTGGTGGATACTGAGTCGCACGACCCTGAACCGCAGGAGGACCACACAGTGACCGTGAGCCGATCAGATCCGTCAGCACTACGCTTCTTGATCGGTCACGAGCTGCGATCCGCCAGAGTGCGTGCCGGGGTCAGCCAGGCCGAAGCCGCCAAAGAACTCGGCTGCACCCAGCCGAAGATCAACAACATGGAGAACGGCAAGTACCAGCAGCAACCCGACGAAACCGCTACCCTCATGCGTCTCTACGCGGCAGAGGTCGATCAGATTGATCGGATCACGTCACTGGCCGGCCGAGCCGATCAAAGCACGTGGTGGGCGCCGTTCAGCGAAGTCCTGCCCGGCTGGTTCAAAACGTTCATCGGACTCGAAGGGCTGGCGACGAGCCAATTCACCTACCAGGCGATGACCCTGACCGGCCAGCTCCAGACCGAGGGCTACGCCACCGCCCTGCTCAGCGGGGGCCTGCAGATCGCGCCACTGGACCTACCCCAAACCATCCGAGCACGGATGGCCCGCCAACGGTTGACCAGCGAGGATAACCCGCTATACCTGCAGGCCGTCATCGAGGAACACACCCTCGACCGGCTCGTCGGTGGCCCCGAAGTCATGGCGGAACAGCTCGGCCACCTCCTCGATCTGATGGACCGTGAGAATGTCGAACTCCGCGAGATGCCGACGAGTACCCCCGTGCACGCCGGTCTCGACGGGGACTTCACCCTGCTCCACTTCGACACCGCGCTGAGCCTCGGCTACGTCGAGTACCAGACCGGCGCCCTGTACGTGCAGGATCGAGAGCAGGTCGCGATGTATAAAATGATTGCAGATCGACTTCTCTCCCTGGCCCTGCCGGTCGAGGAGTCCGCCCACATCATCCGGGGGCGCAGAGATCGCCTCGAACAAGCGTAGGAGAACGGAATGACTTCCCAGGACCGCCTGCACTGGCGGACCTCGAGCTACAGCGGAACCAACGGTGGCCAGTGCGTCCAGGTCGCCTTCGGAAGCCAGACGGTCTTCATACGCGACAGCAAATACCTCCGAGATCCCGCCAACGATCCCGCAGCCCAACCCATCATCGCCATCAATAGCACCTTCTGGCCACGCTTCCTCGACCACGTGAAGGCAGGCAGCAGCCACCCACTCGGCGACGGCCTCCCCGAAATCGAACAGCGCACAGACGGCTACATCGTCCTACGCGATTCTGACACCGAAGCGTCCGCCATGGTCTTCACGCCCACTGAATGGGCCGCGTTCATCGCAGGCGCCAAGGCGCAGGAATTCGATCTGCGCGCCGCCTAGTAGTGTCTCCTGTCCTCGAGGCGTCGTGTAGGAACTCAGAAAATGTGTCGGAATCTTGGAATGATTGGACGGTGCCGTAGCGGATCCGTCATAGTTTTGAGCGTCCGCTCCGGCGCCGGGCTGACTAGTGCATGTTTTTCGCCGGTTGGCTTGCGGCCCTCGGCGGTGTCGCTGCCCGGATCACCTTCAACCCGAGCCCGGCGCTCCGGCAGAGCCGATCTGAGGGGACCAGGTGCAGCGACTGACCGGTTGAGCGTGCCCTGCAGAAGGCCAGCGCGGTAAACATTCGCCGGTGCGGAAATCTCTCTACTTCCCGTGCAGTTGACGGAACCCCGGATCGGTATCATCAACACCCGGCGTGGCCTCTTGGGCTTGCTAATTGGTCGCACTGGCTTGATTCTCGTGCGAAGGAATTCCGGGATGCATGCAGGTTCTGAAGTGTCCGTGGCCGAGCTGGCGGCGAATGTGGCGGCCCGCATTCCACAGGGTCGGCGGCATGTGCTCGGAATCGCTGGGCCTCCTGCGGCAGGCAAGTCGACGTTGTCGCAGAATCTGGCCGCCGCAGTCCGGGCTGGGCACGCTGTGCCTGCGGAGATCGCGCCGATGGACGGTTTCCACAAGACCTCCGCCGAACTGGACGCGGTCGGGGCCCTCCATCGCAAAGGCGAACCGGACACCTTCGACGTCGCGGGGTTCGTTGCGCTTCTGAAAGTGCTGCGTGAAGCTCCACTTGGGCGGCGTATACCGTGGCCGATCTACGATCGCGACCTGCATGATCCCGTGCCCGATGCCATCGTGTTCGCCGCGCAGCGACTGGCGGTCGTGGAGGGCAACTACCTGCTGCTCGAACAGCCGGGTTGGGCTGGGGTCCGCTCACAGCTCGATGAGGTGTGGTACCTCGACGCCGCCGACCACGTCATCGAGCAGAGATTGACCGCCCGCCATCTCCACGGCGGCAAGACGATCGAACAGGCGCAGGTCAAGATTGCCGACAGCGATATGCCGAACGCCCGTCTGATCGCGGGCACGCGGGATCGCGCCGACATCGTGCTGCGCGAGACTGGCGGGAACTACGCTGTGATCAGGTGAATGCTGTAGCCCACTTCCGCGTACCGAAGGTGCGGCACGACAAGGTCGCCACCTCTGAGGCACGGGTGAGCGCGTCGACGAAATCGCGGCTCTGGACGTAATAGGCGCAGAACGCGCCGTGCAAAATATCCCCGGCGCCGAGAGTGTCGGCGGCGGCGGTGACCGGTGTGACCTCAATGATGCCGTGTCGGCCGTCGTCGGCGAACATGATCGGGTCCGGGCCCCGCGTGACTGCGGCGTGTTTGGGCCCAGCTGAGCATAGGTGATCGATTAATACTGCAACGACACTCGGGTGAGGCGGTTCTGGTAGATCTGTGGTGTGGTGTTGGATCGTGCTGTGGCCGAGTTGGATTCGTTGATGACCCGGGTCGGTGTCCGGTTCACCCGGTCCGAGCCGCGGGCTCGGGCCCGGGAGTATGTATCGGGGCTGGTAGCGGGGTTGGAGCGGAAGAACGGGTGGACGCTGGCCGAACGTGCCGGTGAGTCGGGTCCGCAGGGGATGCAGCGGCTGCTGCGGCGAGCGGACTGGGATATCGACGGGGTCCGTGACGATGTACGCGCCTATGTCGTGGAACGGCTCGGTGACCCGGGAGGGGTGCTGGTCGCCGATGAGACCGGGTTCTTGAAGAAGGGTGTGCGCTCGGCGGGGGTGCAGCGGCAGTACTCGGGCACGGCCGGGCGGACGGAGAACTGCCAGATCGGGGTGTTCCTCGCTTATGCCTCGCCCCGCGGGCACGCGTTGATCGATCGGGAACTGTATCTGCCCGAGTCCTGGACCGCCGACCGTGAGCGCTGCCGGGCCGCCGGGATCGACGAGGAGGTCGGGTTCGCCACGAAACCACGGCAGGTGATCGCGATGCTGGCCCGGGCCCTGGATGCCGGGGTGCCGTTCGCGTGGTTCACTGCTGATGAAGCCTACGGCCAGGCCGGATACCTGCGGGAGTGGCTCGAGTCCCGCGACGTGTCCTATGTGCTGGCCACTCGCTGTGATCAGCGGGTGACCACTCGCGGGGACCGAGTGGCCCGGGTCGACGAACTCGTCGACGAGTTCGCTGCGGGCACCTGGCAGCGGTTGTCGGTGGGTGCCGGTGCGCACGGACCCCGCGAATACGATTGGGCACGCCGCCAGATCGAGGGGACCTGGGCGCGTGGACGCGGGCACTGGCTGCTGGCGCGGCGCTCGATCAGCGACCCCACCCACATCGCCTACTACCTGTGTTACGGACCGGCCCGCTCCCGGCTGGTCGATCTGGTGTTCACCGCCGGGTCGCGCTGGCATATCGAAGAAGCATTCCAGCAGGCCAAAGGCGAAGCCGGGCTCGACCACTACCAGGTCCGCAGCTACCGGGCGTGGTATGCCCACATCACCTTGTCGATGCTCGCTCTCGCCTGGCTCGCCGCTATGAAAGCGATTGCCGCAAAGGGGGATACACCGAGACCGGTGAAGACATGATCGCTCTCACGCTACCGGAGATCCGCCGCCTGCTCGTCGCCCTGGTCCTGCCCCGCCACCACGACCCCGACCACGTCTGGGCCTGGTCGCGATGGCGCCGCCGCCGACAACACCAAGCCCGCCTATCCCACTACCGGCGACGAGGCCACCCACTCACCTGAGTGGAGAGTGTCAGAATTTTTGTGGGCGGAACAGTGACCGTTCCGTTTAATTCCCAGTTATCCGCTCACCATAAAACAGCGCGAGCGTGTTGAGTATA